>QNAU01000248.1 GCA_003641545.1 Thermotoga sp. | reverse complement strand
TGTGAGTGCAATTGACATGGCGAGTGTCCTCACCATTCCCTTTATCCTCATCAGAAGTTCCACCATAGGTTCCAAGATGAGAACGATCGCGAATGTGGTCACGACTATCGAGAAAAAGTTCCTATAAAAGAAGGCAGTTAGAATAAAAATCAGAAAGTAAATGAAAATGTAAAATCCGGCTACCGATCGTTCATCATTTACAGAAAAGATCTTCATCATTTCACGATTTCCTCCATGATCTTCAGCTGATTGTAGAGCCTCATTATTTCCAGAGAATAATGCTTGAATATGGCTGTGGAATTCTCATCCTTCTTGTTTTCATAATCTTTCAACACCTTCTTCAGAAATTCCATCTGTGAATACAACTTTCTTACCTTGTTCATCTCCAGCTCCGCGAAATATTTCCAATTTGAGCTTTCAAAATCCGGATTATCCGACCACGAGAAGCTGAAACCAAGGTTGAATCTCATGTCATCATTTTCCTTGGATAAAAACGCCTTCAAATCCAGATCGACATCGAAACTTGGAGGGGAGTACAGGAGATAAACGGCGCTAAGAACTTTGTCGAGATCCACATCCAGATCGAAGACATTCACATCCGGTGTGATTATTTCTAACTCCTCCTTTGGGGACAATCCACACATCGTTTTGAGTCTTTCTTTCATGTTCTTCATCTCTATCTTGAGCAATCCGTAGTCTATCGGCATGCTCGTTTCCCATGCTCTTTCGGATCCTTCCAACCCTTTTTTCAACCTCTCCAACTTTACTTTCGTTTCCAGATAGTTGAAGAACAGATTCACTATCTCTATCTCTCCCTCGATTGTCCCCCTCATGAACTCCTTCTCCTTCTCATTCGTTCCTCGCTTCAATATCCCCCATGACACTCCAAAGTCAAGGTTATCTAAATTTTCCATATTGAAGAATACTTCCAAAGAGTCGAGAAATTCCACCTTCATCTCAGCCGATCCATCGATCTTTTCAAGCGGTATCAATCCCAAGGATGAATCGACATCGAATCCGGTTACTATCTTTTGTTCAGACAGTATCTTTCTGTATTTCATCACTATTCTGTGTCTTCTCAGAAGTTCATCAAGCTGATAAACTTTTGGGAAAAATACAAGATGTAGAGCGATAAGAAACAAGGGAAACAGGATGACTTTCCTCATCTTCATCATCCTTTCAACCTTTGACGACCGCGAGTGGGATGAGTCTCACAACCCTTTTGGATATACCAACCGCATCCACTATCTCCACGACTCTATCGACATCCTTGTAAGCTTGTGGTGCCTCCTCAACAAGTGTTCTCTTGGATTTTCCAACCGCAACTATTCCTTTCTTTTTCAACTCTTCCATGACACTCGTGTAATTCAGAGTTCTGAGCGCTTCTCTTCTTCCTTTAACCCTCCCCGCACCATGTGCCGTCGTTCCAAATGTCATTTCTTCCGCCTTCTTCGTTCCAACGAGAAGGTAAGATGCAGTTCCCATATCACCCGGTATCAGAACGGGCTGTCCAACTTTTCTGTATACATCCGGTATCAGAGGATTACCGGGACCGAATGCTCTCGTTGCCCCCTTCCTGTGAACCACAATCCTCATCTTTTTGCCATCCACGGTATGTTCCTCATACTTTGCGATGTTGTGAGCAACATCGTATATGAGTTCGACCTTCACATCATCTGAGAACACTTCCTTCACAGCTTTTCTGAGAAGGTGTGTTATTATCTGTCTGTTCGCCCACGCGTAATTCGCCGCACAACACATCGCCTTGTAATACATCTGCCCAAGTTCACTTCTGAAAGGCGCGTTGATCAACTGGTTATCCGGGAGATTTCTGTTGTGATCCGGAAGTTCTTTTCTCATCCTCTGTATGTAATCGGTCGCAACCTGATGACCAAATCCCCTCGATCCCGTGTGTATCATCAGCAGGATGCTGTCCTCATCCAAGCCGAAAAATTCCGCAAGTTTCTCATCGTATATCCTATCAACCTTTTGAACCTCTATGAAATGGTTACCCGCACCGAGTGTTCCAAGTTCGTCCTTACCCCTTTCGAATGCTTTGAAACTGATCGTCGATGGATCTGCATCTTTCAGACACCCGTTGTCTTCTATTCTATCGAGATCTTCCTCCTCCCCGTATCCTTTCTCAACAGCCCATCGTGCTCCGTTCTCACATACTTTCTTCAATTCATCGTGTGAAAGCTTTATGCTTCCACGTGCTCCGACACCAACTGGAACATGTTTGAATATCGATCGAGCCAATCTCTCCACTTTATCCTTCACATCATCATATTTGAGATCGGTTCTGAGCAGTCTCACACCGCAATTTATGTCGAATCCAACACCACCGGGTGAAATTATCCCGTCATACTCATCGAACGCGGCGACACCACCTATCGGGAATCCATATCCCCAATGCATATCCGGCATGGCAAAGGATGCCTTAACTATTCCTTGAAGTGTTGCAACGTTTACAACCTGCTTGAGTGCTTCCCTGAACTGTGGATCATTTATCGATTCCGCGTCGAGAAAGACGATCCCATCTACCTTCATTTTCCCATCCTTGGGGATTCTCCAGATGTATTTGTCCACCCTCTCAACCTTTATTTCCATCATTTTCACCCCCTTCCCAACAGGATGATTATATTGGCTTACCAGCGATATTGCAAGGGATACGGGAAGGGCACC
>QNAU01000247.1 GCA_003641545.1 Thermotoga sp. | reverse complement strand
TATGGCGGTGGAAACACCGAGAACATGCATGAACAGAAGATGAACGATGAAAATCACTTTGGTTTTATCCATACTTGGTTTTCCCCTCGAAGAAAGAATGCGCTTCATCCACAACCTTCGTTATCCCGAACCTTGGAATGCTTTTCCCCTTTTTTCTCAAATGCATGAAAAATTCGATGTTTCCTTTCGGTCCTCTCAGTTTTGAGAAGGTCAACCCCACGATCTTCAAACCGGAATCTTCCATGAAGTCCCAGATTTTTTCCAACACATAGATATGTATTTCTCTATCTCTCACAACACCTTTTCTCACCTTTTCCTTTTCCGCCTCGAACTGGGGTTTGATCAAGGTGATTATCCTACCGTCATCCTTCAAGATGGACAACATGGCAGGAACGACCTTACACACTGATATGAAGGATAAATCACAGGTTATTACGTCCACCATCTCACCGAGAGTTTCAAAGCAAACGTATCTCGCATTCGTTCTCTCCAACACAACAACTTTTGGATCCTTCCTCAGTTTCCAGTGTAGGAGTCCGTATCCAACATCGATGGCGTAAACCTTTCTCACGCCGAATTCCAGAAGAATCTGTGTGAATCCTCCCGTTGATGCTCCCATGTCGCATGCGATTTTGCCTTTGAGCTCCTCCGTTATTTGGAAATCTTCCAGCGCTCCTTTCAATTTCAGTGCTCCTCTACTGACATACTTCTGGTTTTCGATGAGGGATATAACCGCATCCTTGCGAACAAGTTTGGACGGTTTTTTGATGGTTTCACCGTTCACTTTGACATTTCCGAGCATTATCTCAAGCTTTGCCTTCTCTCTCGACTCAACGAGTTTCCTTTCCACAAGTAGAAGATCCAACCTTTTCTTCTTGGATGGATCCGCCATCGCCTCAACCCTGAAGCTCAACTTGTTTCAAGAATTTCGCCGCCTCTTCCGGAGGGGTTGGATTTATGTAGAATCCCGATCCCCACTCAAATCCAGCCACTTTGGTCAACCTCGGAACTATCTCAAGATGCCAGTGATAGTAGATCTCTCCTTCACCGTAGGTGGGTGCGGTGTGCAACATGAAGTTATAAGGTGGGTCATCCAAGGTTTTGTACATCCTGTGGAGTATGTCCCTCAGTATCCTCGCGAAGTTTCTGACCTCCGACTCGGTTATGTTCCCAAAGTTGGCTTCATGTCTTTTGGGTAGTATCCAGGTTTCAAAGGGGAAGCGCGCTGCGAAGGGCTCGAAAGCTATGAATTCCTCATTTTCTTCCACGAGTCTCGTATTCTCCAACCTTTCCTGATTTATCATATCACAGAAGACACATCTTTCCTTGTAATTGTAATACTCCCTCGCCCCTTCGAGTTCTTCCATCACCCTCTTCGGGGTTATCGGCATCGCTATCAGCTGACTGTGTGGATGCGCCAAGGATGCACCCGCATCTCTTCTGTGATTCTTGAATATCAGTATATACTTCAACCTCTTATCCTTAGCAAGTTGCGTGTATCTCTCTTTGTAAGCCCATACTATCTCCTCAACCTGTTTCAAATCCATCGTTGCTATCGTTGCGTTGTGATCCGGTGTCTCTATTATAACCTCGTGTCTGCCGAATCCCTTCATGGCATCGTACATCCCATGACCGTATCTCTCAGGTTCGATGTTTGGATCCAAAGCTGGGAATTTATTTGGAACGACTCTGATCCACCATCCCGGGGTGTTCGGTTCGGTATCCGCAGGCCTGAAGGCGAATATCTCTGGAGGAGTCAAATGTTCGTTACCGTAATCGAAGGGACAGAAACCCGTTTTTTTCTCTTCCTGAACGAGCGCGAAATCCTTCGGTCTTTTCGCTCTCTCGGTCGCTATTATCACCCATCTCTTGGTGACCGGATCCTTTCGAAGCTCTGGCATCTCAATACCCCCTCGCTCTCTTGAGAGCTTCGTTGTAAATCTTTATGTATTCCCTCGCTGATCTGTTCCAGGAGAGATCCATACTCATCCCGTTCTTCATGATCCTTTCCCAGTGCTCCTTCCTCCTGGTGTAATAGAAGACAGCTTTCGAGATCGCCATGAGTAAATCTCCGGGCCTGTATTCCTTGAAACCGAAACCGTTTCCTTCCATCTTCTCCGGATCGTATTCGAACACGGTATCAGCCAATCCACCGGTGTATCTGACAACTGGAACGGTTCCATACCTCAAACTGTACATCTGACCCAAACCACACGGTTCGTATTTCGAAGGCATGAGAAAGATATCACAACCCGCGTATATCCTCTGCGCAAGCTCCACATCGAAAGTTATCCTTATGGCCGTTCTCTTCGGATATCTTTCCCCAAATTTGCGGAAGAATTCCTCGTATTTCGGATCTCCGGTTCCAAGCAGAACGAATTGCACATCGAACATCATGATGTAGTCCATGACATCTGTCATGAGATCCAATCCCTTCTGATCAACCAACCTTCCTATGAAACCCAGCAATGGTTTGTTCCTGTTCTCCTCGAGTCCCAATTCTTTCTGTAAATCGAGCTTGTTCAAATATTTCCCGTTCAGTGAATCAACGGTGTAGTGATGCTTTATCCTCGGATCCTTGGACGGATCGAATTCGTCGTAATCTATTCCGTTCAGTATTCCGAAGAGAGAGTCCCCCCTTATCCTCAGAACATCCTGCAGTTTTTCACCGTATTCCTCCGATTGTA
>QNAU01000246.1 GCA_003641545.1 Thermotoga sp. | reverse complement strand
TTCAAAGTTTTCTTCTCTTCTCAACGGTTGAAAGATCTCTGAAAGCTATCAGAAGAACGAACACGATTCCCAGAAGTCCGTAAAACTTGTTTTCGAATCTCAGGTTCAGAAGGTCGTACACCACATAACACACCGGTATCCACGATAACAACAACAAAATTTTTGCCTTGAAGATGAGGAACAGGAACTTCATATAACTCGATGCGACGAGTGAAACCACATACACTTCGGATTTGGTGAGATCATTCCATTTCAACAATATCACGGGGATGATGGCGCACAGAAATATCTGATTCACCGCTATGGATTGAGAAATCGTGTCGAAGGATTTCTTCCTCGCAAGGTAGATCAAAGGCAAAGGAGAAAGAGAAAGAATGAACGACCAAAATGGCATGTTCAGATAGATCAAGTACAGTAGTAGCGAGACGACGGATATGGCACAGATGTATATCATTTCATACCCTCACCCCTGTCCAAGAGAGCGACAGTTTCAACGTGATACGTGTGGGGGAACATATCGAAAGGCTGAACCTCCACGATTTCATAACCCTTTTCCAGAAGTATCTTCAGATCCCTAACCAGCGTGGATGGATTGCAGGAAATGTATATTATCCTCTTCGGTTTCAACCCTGCGATGAGTTCCATGCCTTCTCTTCCAATCCCTCCCCTCGGGGGATCCAGTATGATTTTATCGAATTTCTCCTTCTTTCGAACAGCCTTTCTCAAAAAATTCACCGCATCATCTTTCAAAAAGACACAATTTTTCACCTTGTTCATCTTGGTGTTGGCTCTCGCAAATTTTATCGCCCTTTCATTCAGATCCACCCCAACGACTTTCGAAAACAGGGGTGAAAAGTATATACCGAAGATACCAACCCCACAATACAGGTCGAGAAGTTTTTCGCGCTTCGATGGGCACAAAATTTCGGTGATTTTTCCCAGCATCTTCATCGTGATATTCTTGTTGACCTGAAAGAAGGATTCGACAGGTATCATGTATTCGAACCAGTTCATCCTTTCAATCAGGTATCCATCTCCACGAACGACTCGAACTTTCCCAGAAAATGCGGATTTTGAACGAGCGTTGTGGACGAAAACTATCTGAAGATCTGGGAATTCCCTCAACAGCAGTCTGAATACCTCGCCTTCGTTCGGGATTCTCTCACTTCTTGATACGAACAAGACCGCAAGATCGCCTTCTTCGTTCATCCTGAAACCGAGATTCCTTACGGTTCCCCTGAAAACTTCTGGATCGATCGCGTTCAGAATCCTCTCGACATAATTTTTTATATCCGAAAATATTCTTGGAGCCACCTTGCAATCGCTTATTTTGGTGTAGCCTTCATTCCCGACGAATCCAAAATTCATCTCACCATTATCGAAGAAAGCCTTGAAGATCAATTTGTTCCTGTATCTGAAGATTACATCACTTCTTTCAACCTCTCGTATGAATGGTTCTGGATCCAACTTCAGAAATCTTCTGAATTGTTCGGAGACTATCTCTTTTTTCGCCTTCAGTTGTTCTTCGTATGGATAATCCATCCAACAGCATCCCCCACACTCTTTAAAATGATCACATTCGGGTTTCAATCTATTTGTCGATCTGAGACGGAATCTCACCACTCTACCGATCGAATAATCTCTTTTCACCTTCTTCAGGATCACGTCCACTATTTCACCCGGGTAGGCATTCTCGACGAAGATGATCATTCCCTCGGAATCCCTACCGAGTCCATAACCACCGTAAACGAGCTTTTCTATGTACACGTTTTCCAGGATCTTGGAATCAGAGTTCGAAGAAATCCTTCGAATTTTTCATCCTCTCCTTGGTTTCCTTGATGATCCTTCTTACCGCACTTGGTTTCAATCCCAAGGTATTCCACGCTTTCTCCTCTATTTTCAAACCACCCGTCCAACTCTGATCCGGATGGATGTAATTCGATATCACATCCGCGACGTGCACCATGTAAACGACATCCGCATTCGGATTCTTCCCTATCTCAAGAGGGGTGTGATGGAATGAAACACTCAGTGTGATCACATCGGGTAGATTCCACTTTCTGCAGAGGACATTCCCGAAGTTCTGATGATTCGGCACCTCCAGTTTCGTCTCAACCTCGTAGAAGGGTAATCTGTATTTTTTCGATAATTCAAGGATCGTCTCAACCGTTTCCGGGGATATCATGGCGAGAACATTCTTACCGACGTCGTGCAGAAGTCCACATATGAACAGATCCTCTTTGGATGGATAACCGACAGTCTCCGCGACGATCTCCGATACTACTGCGGTGTTGACCGCGTGAAACCAGAGTGTTTTGAGTTTCTCACCCATCCTTGGATTCTTAAATAATTTGTCGTAAGTCATGACACTCAGCGCAAGATTTTTCACGGTCTTGAATCCAAGAATCACCACCGCTTGGGTGAGCGATGTGACACTCTTTGGAAAACCATAATAGGCTGAATTCGCCAGCTTCAATATCCTCGAGCTCAAGGATGGATCCTTGGATATTATCTCGTTGAGGTCCGATGCGGACGAGGTTGGATCGTTGACAACGGCTACAACCTTCTGATGAATGAAATCGAGAGTCGGAAGATCCTCGAATTCCTCTATATATTTTGTATATTCCTGATCTATATCCAAGGTTCATCATCCTCCATATCAATTTCCCCTTCTCTTGGGAAGGGTGA
>QNAU01000245.1 GCA_003641545.1 Thermotoga sp. | reverse complement strand
TGGGGGTGTGGAGAAGATCCACACCACTGTCACGGGGAATACCTCCGTGGAGAGCCGTCGGGCTGGGATCGAAGATTTCAGCCTAACGCTTCTCTCCATGGAGGGAAGCGTTATTTCTTTATTTGGGAGGGGATAACATGTTCGATGGTGTCATGACCGCCATGGTGACACCTTTCAAGAATGGCGAGGTGGACTACGAATCTCTGAGAAGGTTCGTAGAATTTCAAATCGAGAATGCGGTCGATGCCCTGCTGGTCCTCGGAACGACCGGCGAGGCTCCCACGATTTCGGATGGTGAAAGGGAGAGGATAATTGGCACGGTTCTGGAGGTGAACGACGGAAAGTTGCCGATCATCGTTGGAGCTGGGACGAATTCGACCGAAAAGAGTTTGAAATTGATCAAATCAGCCGAAAAACAAGGAGTGGACGGTGTGCTCGTGGTTACACCCTACTACAACAAACCAACGCAGGATGGATTGTATCAGCATTTCAAATATCTTTCCGAGAGAACGAGCCTGAAGATCATAGTCTACAACGTTCCGGGAAGAACGGGTGTGAACATACTACCGGAGACCGTTTTGAGAATCGCCCAGGATCTGAGGAATGTCGTTGGCATCAAGGAAGCATCTGGAAACATTGCACAGATAGACAAGCTGATGATTGAGCTCAGAAAAACGAGGGAGGATTTCAAGGTGTGGTCGGGAAACGATGATCAAGCATTTCATGTGATGAACAGCGGAGGAAATGGGGTAATATCCGTTCTTTCCAACATAGCACCCAAGCAAGTGGCAGACATGTGCAGATACGCTCTCGATGGGAATGTGATCGAAGCGAGGAAGATCCACCAGAGATTCTTCAAGTTGATGAAGGCACTGTTCGTGGAGACGAATCCGATACCTGTGAAATCCGCCCTCAGTCTGATGGGGCTCGTGAGGAACGAGTTGAGACTCCCACTGACCCCAGCGAAGGAAACGACGACCAAACTTCTCGAAACCCTCATGAGGGAGTGTGGATTGATATGAGATACGGTGTTGTGGGTTTTTCCGGAAGGATGGGGCGTGAAGTTATAGAAGTTTTCTCCGAGAGAGGGCATGAGTTGGTTCTGAAGGTTGATTTAGAACAGGAACAGTATCTCGGAAAACCCGATGTTATCGTGGATTTCTCCAATCCATCCGCCCTCAAGAGAACCGTGAAACTCTGTGAGGAGAATTCCGCGGGGCTCGTCATAGGAACAACCGGTCTGAATGAGAAGGATCTCGAAATTATAAAGGATCTCTCCAAGAAGGTGCCGGTCGTTCAAAGTTTCAATTTCTCGATCGGAATACAGATCATGCTGAGGATCGTATCGGAAATTTCAAGGATACTCGAAGATTGGGATGTCGAGATTGTGGAGATACATCACAGGTTCAAAAAGGATGCGCCTTCTGGTACAGCGTTGCTTCTGAAAAAAGCCCTGAACAAGGATGTTCCAATCCATTCCCTGAGGATCGGTGGGGTGCCGGGAGATCACACGGTGAACTTTGCGAATCTCGGCGAGATCCTGAGCATATCCCACAGAGCCATCTCGAGAAGGACCTTCGCGTTGGGAGCTTTGAAAGCAGCGGAATTCATCCTGAGGAAGGAACCGGGATTCTACGAATTTCCGAAGATAGTGTTCGGGGGTGTTTGAATTGGATGCATGGGAGATAATAAAGATGATATCCGGTTCCAAAAAGAGGACACCGACTGTTTCGTATGTGAAGGGTGATACATCGAGGATGAAATTCCCAGGGTGTGTGAAAGTTTTCAAATGTGAAGAATTTGCCATAATCTTCGGAGATCTGGATGATGTGGAAAAGTTCAGAAGGATGAACGAAGAGTTGATAGATGATATTCTGGTGGAGATAAGAGCGAGAAATTCCGCTCTTCCTTTGGCTGATCTTTCGAAATACAACGCAAGGATAGAACCGGGTGCGATAATAAGGGACATGGTGCAGATAGGTGACGGTGCGGTGATAATGATGGGTGCGGTGATAAACGTTGGTGCGGTGATAGGTGAGAGGACCATGGTGGATATGAATGCCGTGATTGGAGGAAGAGCGATAATAGGCAGGAACTGTCACATAGGTGCTGGAGCGGTTGTAGCGGGGGTGATAGAACCTCCCAGTGCGAAGCCGGTCGTCATTGAAGACAACGTCATGATAGGTGCGAACGCCGTGATCTTGGAAGGTGTGAGAATCGGGAAAAACTCTGTGGTGGCAGCTGGAGCGGTTGTAATAGACGATGTCCCCGAAAATACCGTCGTTGCTGGTGTTCCCGCGAAGATACTGAAGAAGGTGGATGAGAAAACCATGGAAAAGACGAGGATGGTCGATGAGCTGAGAGACATGGGTGATGAAGGATGAATTTGATCGTTCAGAAATACGGTGGTAGTTCAGTTGCTGACGTTGAAAGAATGAGGAGTGTTGCTGAAAAAATATCAAATAAGGTTAGAGAAGGTTACAAAGTCATCGTCGTGGTCTCAGCCATGGGAAAGACCACGGATCAATTGATAGAGTTAGCCAAAAGTGTGTCCAAAGAACCGGATCCGAGAGAAATGGATATGCTTTTAACCACGGGAGAACAAATATCCGCAGCCCTGTTGTCCATAAGACTCAGGGATATGGGAATAAGATCGAAATCTTTCAACGCCTTCCAGATGGGAATAAAG
>QNAU01000244.1 GCA_003641545.1 Thermotoga sp. | reverse complement strand
TTTCGGTTCTTCCTCTCCTCTGAGTATCCTCAAAGCTCCGAGAGCCAGAGCTTCCATTTCATTCTCTCCTGGAACGACCGTGACCAAAGCATACTTCGACACGTATTCCTTTATCATCTCCACGAATTCGGAATTGTTCGCCATGCCTCCAGTTATGATTATTGCATCCACATCACCCTTCAAAACTGTGCACATTGCCCCGATCTCCTTGGCTATTTGGAGAACCATGGCTTTCAGAACTGTTCTTGCCCATCCGTCGTTCTTCGCCATCTTTATAGCCTCTCTGAGATCGTTCGTTCTCAGGTATGCAACCAACCCTCCTCTTTTGGTGTATCTGTCCTTCAGTTCCTTCGATGTTTTGTATTTACCTGAAAATGCGGTTCTCACAACATCTCCAACTGGAAGTTCTCCAGTTCTCTCCGGACTGAAAGGTCCCTCATCGTTGGCGTTGTTCACATCGATCATCCTTCCCTTCCTGTGGGCGCTGACGGATATCCCACCTCCGAGGTGTGCGATCACAAAGTTGCACTCCTCATATTTCCTCTGGAACACCGTTTTTGCCACCTTCCTGCCGACAGCTTTCATGTTCAAAGCGTGTGATAGACTTCTTCTACTTATTTCTGGAATTCCGGAAAACCTGGCGAGATCATCGAATTCATCGACAGATACGGGATCCGTGGTAAAGGCAGGTATATGGTGCTCCAAGAATATTTCGTAAGCTATCACAGGTCCAAGGTTGGATGCATGGTCAACTTTGGTCTTGTGAAGAAGGTAGTCCACCATCTCCTCGTTCACCCTGTAGGTTCCGCTCTCGATCGGTGGGAGTATCCCTCCTCTTGCAGCCACCGCATCGAAGGATGATACTGGATATCCGGCGGATTCAATCGTTTCCAGTATCAGTTCCTTCCTCATTTCATGTTGATCCACAACCCTGTCGTATTTCCTCAGCTCCTCGGGTGAATGATGTATCCTCTTCGAGTAAACCTCCTTCTCGTCTTCAAATACGGAAACCTTCGTCGACGTGGATCCCGGATTTATGACGAGTATCCTGTACATTCCCATTCACACACCTTTGAAATATTCTCGTATCGTTCTCCCGAGTCTCCTCATACCCTCAACTATCTTCTCCTCGGGAGGAAGGCAGAATGAGAGTCTCAGCGTGTTTCTTCCCCCTCCATCCGGATGGAAGGCAGAACCAGGTATGTAGAGGATCTTGTTCTTCTTGGCTATCTCGAGCATCTCGAGTGTGTCGAATTCATCCGGGAATTTCACCCATATGAACAATCCTCCCATCGGCTTGACGTATTTCACATCCACATCCTTCATATTCTCCTCAATACCCTTGAGCATCAGATCCCTCTTTTTCCTGTAAACTTCTATCGCCTTCTTGAGATGTTCGAATATGTCGTATCTCTGCAAGTATCTCGCGGTCAGTCGTTGTGTCAGAGATGGTGTGCAAAGATCCGCTCCCTGCTTCATCTGAGACACCTTCAAAATTATGTCCTTCCTTCCAACCACCGCACCTATCCTTACCCCGGGACTGAATATCTTGCTGAAGGTGTTCAAAAGGATGACCCTTTCCTTTCCAGCGAGTTTGAATATGGAAGGCAGATCCTCACCTTCATATCTCAAAGCGCTGTAAGGGTCATCTTCCACGATGATGAAATCGTATCTTTCCGAGAGTTCTATCAATCTTTTCCTCTTCTCGAGGGACATCGTCACACCCGCAGGGTTGTGAAAGGTTGGAACCGTGTAGACGAATTTCAGCTTCTTCAACTCCCCCTTTTCATCCAGTTCCTTCAATTTCGACTCCAAAATGTCCATGCTCAAGCCATCATCCTCAAGGGGAATAGTTATGTAGTTCTTGGAGTATGTGAGGAATGCACTGAGAGCGCCAACATACGCAGGAGCGCTGATGAAGTATACGCTGTCTTCATCCAAGAATACCTTTCCAATCAGATCGAGTGCTTGCTGTGATCCAACGGTTATAACGACATTTTCAACATCGAGTCCTTCTATTCCATAGCGTCTATTCAAAAGCTTTATGAATTCTTCCCTGAGGATCGGATCGCCCTCGGTCAATCCATACTGAAGGGTGAATCTGTATTCTTTCTCTATCACTTCCTTGGCTATCTCTGCCATCTCGTTTCGGGGGAATGTATCCGGATCAGGCGCTCCACCTCCAAAGGAGATGAAGGTTGGATCTGAAACATATTTCAGCAGTTCCCTTATCATCGATGATTTAACACTTTTCGCCCTCTTAGATTGTCTCTCCTCGAAGTTCACTTGAATCACCACCATAATTTACTTAAGCAAAAAACGTGCCTTTTTCTTCCCATCCAAGACGAGCTTGAACAACCCTTCGTGAAGGAGGAAGATCATTCGAAGATGAAAATTCTTGCACTGATGAAAAAAATTGCATGAAAGAAATTGCACTAAGAACTGGTGAACCTGAATTTTCTGATCTTCAGATAAGGCATCTTGGAGAAAAGCCCGGTGTATTCGAGTGGAACGACTTCACTCTCTTTGGATACATCCTCTATGTTTCTGAACAACTCAATTATGGAGAAGTTGAACCTCATGTTTTTCAGCGGTTTTTCGAACTTCCCATCCTTCAAGATGAATGTTCCATCCCTCGTCAAACCGGTTATGAGTGTCTCCATTGGGTTCACAATGTTCGTGTAGTGAAATCTCGATATGTATATGTATCCATC
>QNAU01000243.1 GCA_003641545.1 Thermotoga sp. | reverse complement strand
TTTTCTAAAACGGAACAATTCCACTCCAAGCTTTATGAGGACATTACTGCATTGTATTTAAAGAAAATCTTCAATGGACTTGTTTTATATGGTGGGACTGAAGATGAAAAATCCCCTGATTTTATAGTTGAAATCAACGATGGAATCATACCCATTGAAGTTGGAACCAGCAAGAAGGATTTATCTCAGCTCGATTCTATAAAAGAGAAAAAGTATGGTTTGCTCATAAACTTCAAATCAAATAGAGTTAGGATGATCAATGACAATGTGATAGTTCCTCTTAAATGGTTCTTGCTTGTATAAGGTGAGCTAAAAAGGTTTTATGAACCTTCGTTTTCCTCCTTCTCGATTTCGATACCATCCTGCATCAGAGCTTCCATCACTTTATTCTCGTATTCCGAAATCGATATCTCACCATCGTATGCATGGATGGATATTTCTATGCTGAATCGGGAGAATTTTCCTCTCAGATAAGATATTATTCGTGCTATCGTTGAAATCTGACCGGTGGGAACCTTGAGCTTCAAACCCAGTTTTGAATATTTTTTCTCCTCAACAGCAGATTTTGTCTCATTGAGCGTTGAGATTGTGCTTCTTTTTTCCTTCTTGGGGATCCTAATTGTCCTTTCAACTTCGATTTTCTCCTGTTCCATACACAACTCGGATTTCAAGATTATCTCTCCATCCGTTAAGCCTATGGAAGGAGTTTCATTTATACACTTGCATTCTAAACCTTCATCACCGATGTATCCGAATCCAAACAGCCCGTTTTTAACCCCCTCGATGATACCTTCTAAGAAACCTTCCTTTGAAACCAATCTGATTTCCCCCGGAGTCTTCAAAAATGCTTCATACAATTTTTTTATCTCCACATAATCTTTATCAAGCATGTATTTATCCCTGATAACCCTCGGAGAAATTCTTTCGAGTATCTCACTTTGACTTTTCAGATAACCGTAGATCTCCCCATCGAGGAAGGATTCTCCGAAATTGGGCAATCCCATATACATTTCTTTATAACCATCCTTAGCTGGGAGAAATAATCTGCGATAATATCTTCTCAGTTCCTCGTATTCTTTCCGCTCATGGTTTTTGAGTTTACTCTTCACCTCTCTTCTTTGTCCTTCCGTCAATTTCAATTTGTTATCCTCACTTATGGATTTAAGAGCGAGATATCTTCTCAGATACATCTGGAACCTTCCCTTCTGGCTCTCGTCTGCACAGAGGAATATGAGGGTGTTTCTGTATACTCTGGGATTCTCACCATATCTTTCGAGAAATTCCTCATCCGGTTTTCCATCGAGTATTACGAGTTTCAACTCCGGTGTATCTGGGATATCCTTTGAAAATTTCGGTTGGATGTAAATCCTGAACTTGGATGACCTGGATATGTGCCTTTCTATCATTCTTTTTTCTTCTTCATAAATGTCGTTGGAAGTTACACTCTCCTCTCGCGATATGATAATCCTGTTCAAATTCGGCTGGTTGGTGAAGAAGAGCCCATCATCCGAGATGTAGAACAGTTTTTCTCTGAGATCGGCTATCACAGTATCTATAACGTTGCTCGGTAATTCTGGATGAACCGTGCTTAATTTGATTTTCCTCACGCTACACTCCTTCCTTGCTCCATCCGGAAATGACATCATGAAGATCGTTGTGCTGACAACCGTTCCCAATTTGTAAGGTTTGTAGGAACTCCCAATGCCGTCATCGATCTTTTTGGCACCCGAATCACTTGAAGTTATATCCTGAGCTATGATGGCATCCCATTCCTGTCCAACGTATTTTATGAGTTCTCTTCTCACCTCGTCGTTACTCAGATCGAAATCTCCAAGCCGGATGAACGGTATGTTCTTATCCAGAAGGCTGTGAACGACGAGAGAGAGAAGTCTCAAAACTGCCCTCGTTCTTTGAAATGTGGGAAAGGATCCCCATCTTTTGTAGAGGATGTCTATAACCTCCGGCTTGAATGGGTAACTACTCAGGAATCTTTCCCTGTAATACACTGCTTCATCTCCGGAAATCAATCCCTCATTTTTCGCATACTCTATAAAATCATCCACAACTTCCCTGACTCCTCTTTCATCCACCTTGCTGAAGAGTCTCGCTCTTACAACGTATTCTATTTCTTCATCCTCCACCGGGGTGTATACCCTTTCAACCCTTCCGATGACCTTCTGAAGTTGTTGGAACATTCTCTCCGCATTTTCATCGTAATGTTCCAGAATGCTGGATGGAAGTGTGAGAACCAGCAAAGAATTTCCCACGGTGGAAACGCTGGCGGTGAGTTCCTGAATGAAGGCGAGTGTCTGTGAAGCAAGATTTGAATCTCCCACCTTTATAACGGAAGCTTTTGTCATGTATTCCAGAACCTCATCCATCAATATAAGCACGGGGGAGTTCTCCGAAAGTATTCTTATGATTTTTTCTTTACCTGGAGAAAGATTACCTCTCGTTATTTCAATCTTCCCAGTTAACTGTTTTTCAAGCTCTTCCCAGGGTTTTATTTCCTTTGCATCCGGAGCGGAACCATCGAACACAACCACCTTTGCATTCCATTCCTTCGCCTTGTGGAACAGTGCTATGAGTGTGTGGGTCTTACCGCCCCCGAATGGTGTTTGAAGTTGAATGGCGGAATCTCCGCTTCTTCCTTCAAGTCTCGCCTTTGCAATTTCAACGATGTTTTTCAATCCCTTGGTCCTGTATGTTTTTTTAA
>QNAU01000242.1 GCA_003641545.1 Thermotoga sp. | reverse complement strand
CTTCCGATTCTGCTCCTCATACCAAATCTGATCTTCCCATCGATTTTCGTGATCTCGAAAGGTTGTTCCATCATGAAGGATTCAACGGAAACAGCGAGGATACTGGCTTTGGAAGAAGCGAAGAAAATTGCGGTTGAAAAGGCAATTGGAATCTCCATAAAGAGCACAACGAAAGTCATGGACAATCTGTTGATGGATTACAGGATCGAGGAAGAAGTGGAGGGAAGGATTGAAAAATACGTTGTGATCAACGAGTGGAAAGAAGAGGGGATGCTGTGCGTGGAGATCGGAGCCTTCGTTGAAGAGGGGGATTCCAAATACGAAATCGGAATCGTATCCAGTGAAACGAGATTTCTCCCATTTTTCAGAGAGGCACTCGAGAACAACGGTTTTTTGGTGTTTGAAAAGCCCGTTGAATTTTTCAACTCGTTGGTATTCAACTGTAAGGTATTGTTCGATGGAGACGTGGAATTGTATGGGGAGAAGTTGAAACACGTTGAACTGGAGATCGACCTATCCTTGAATTTGCCGGATGGTTCCGTTAGAAGGTTGGATTACAGAATCGTCGGAAACGGATTCGATGAGAACCAAGCGTTTAAGGATGCTTTCGAGAGATCCGGTTGGAGAATTTCGAAGGATCTGAAATCCGCCTTCGACTCGTCCCGCATGATCTTCATGGTTCTTTTTCTCTCGAACGAGGACGAATTACTCTTCGAAAAGGTTATTTCCGAAGCTCCCAACGTTTTGAACTTCGAGAAACTCGAAAGAGGGCTTGGTGATCTGTACAGGATAAAGTTGCTTGGTGATCCAGTTTCATTGCTTCTCAGGATAGGTAGGGAATTTGGTGATAGAGTATCCGTGATCCGAAGAGGAGGAATATACGAGGTCAGATATTCGAGGATGTGATCGGCTTTCGAAAGAAATATCGATTGAGAGAAAGGGAGAGGTGCTCAGGAGGTGATTGGATTGTTGACACGTTCCTCATCACTCGTCGTATCCTTCTTCATCCTAACCGCGTGCATTCTTCTTGGATTTTCACCGATCGATATTTCGATCGAAAAGGTGGATTCGTCCATGTTTCCCAAGGTTGACATCGTCGTGAGTGTCGTGGATTTCAAACCGAGTAAAGAAATTGATTTTGAGGTTCTGGAAGATGGACATTTGATACCCTTTTTGAACGTGAAACTGTTGGAGAGAAACAAAGTGAAAAGGGTTGAAATCGTCATTCTCATGAACATGACGAAGGATATGGACGAATATCTTCCGAGCCTGAAGAATTCCATCTTATATCTGTCAAAATTCTTCAGATATCAGAATGTGGATGCGGTTTATCACCTTTTCCTGTGCAACGGTGGTTGCAAAAGATACGATTACATGGATGGAAACATAAGGTTGCCTGATCAAAGTAGTGTTTCCAGTGTGCGTCATTCGACATCAAATTACAGCTCCAAGAAACGTGCGGTCAGCGTCAAGAATCCCAAGGATCCGAACCTTGCGACCATACCTTACAAAACCAGCAAGACATCCTATAGATCTTCCAATCGCAGGAAGGTTGAAAATAAAGCCGTGGTTTCACATGGGCTGGATCTTCCTTCGATGATGGAAAAGATCCTGTATGATGTGGATTTCGAGAAGAGCAGACAGAAGTTCATAATTCTTCTGGATCCAAGTTCGAATACATCCTTGGAATGTGAATCTTCCAGGATCAGGAACCTTCTGGACATCCTCAGACTTGGAAGAATAAAGTTGATCGCGTATGTGAAAAATCTGGAAGGATACAGAAAATTCGCGTTGAACAGCGGAGGAGGTGTATACGATATCGATAAGACCTTGGATCTGACGGAGATTTACGATTACATAGATTACATGTATGAGGAAAGGTTCGAGCTTTCTTACAAATCCAGATACAAGGATGTCGAATCTCTGAGAAATCATTTGGTGAAGATTAGATGGAATTCCACGGACGGATGGAAGGAGAAAGAGGTGAACCTGCTCGAACCTTTGAAAGTTGCCATCGGCGTTGACGATGTCGTAGAGGTGACCGGAATGGGAGCACCGAGACCGGATCTCAAGGATCCATACAGAAGATTTCTCAGCGCGAGGGATACAGCCATATCCAACGCGAGGGAACTGCTTCTCGAAACGGTGAAGGGTGTTCAAATATCGTCCGACAAGACGATAGGAGAGATGATGGTGGAGGATTATATAATAGACAAAAATGTCAGGGGATTTCTCTTGGGAGCCAAGATAACTTACGAAGGATGGGACAAAGATCGCGAGATTTACACGGTGAGGATGGCTATAAAATTGACGGGACCAAGAGGTCTGATCAAGTCCATCGAGATGGTGAGAAAATTGGAAGACAACATGATGGAACTTTCAAAAGATGTTCCCCTCAGGTTGAGATACATAGACAAGTACGGATTCACGGATTCTCTGATATACGCCGAGGGATACGGTTTAGCCAAACCCACAAAATTCACGTCCATGTCCCTGATAAATGCGAGAAGATCAGCCATAGCAGAGGCGCAGAAGGAACTGCTCGCAGTTGTGAAGGGTATAGTAGTCACTGGACACACCTTTGTAAGCGATCACATGGTATCGGATATCAGGATAAGGACGTATCTGAACGACATACTGCGGGGAGCTGAAATAGTTGAGGAAAAGGTGATAGCCGAACCAACTGAACATGATTACGGTTTGTACAAGGTGAGGATGGCTGTG
>QNAU01000241.1 GCA_003641545.1 Thermotoga sp. | reverse complement strand
CTCCTTGTCTATGGCTCTCGCAACCGCATTCGCCGCTTCAGTTTTTTCGCTTCTGTTGTCGAACAGTATCAACTTAACTTCCTTTCCAAGCACCGTTGGATACATCTTGTGAGCGAGACTTATACCTTCCCACGTCATCTGACCGAACGCGGATATTCCACCGGTCATTGGGAGAACGACACCTATCTTGATCTCCTCAGCCACGAAGATCGAAACTGCAAAAACCACCAACAAGAGAACAAAAATGAGCTTCCTCATCGTAGCACCTCCCTACGTCCCAAAATTTTCCGAATATTTTACCATATTGTATCATATCATCGTAGAAAATTCTCGAATCATCAAAGATGATTAAGGAGGGATGTGGATGGATATCACAAATTACGTCGAGAGAGTCGAAAGATCCGTGGATTATATTGAATCCAAGTTGAAGAAAAAACCCAAGATCGTCATAGTCCTCGGTTCGGGTCTTGGGAAGATAGCGGATCTTCTGGAGGACAGGATCATCATTCCCTATTCTAACATTCCAGGTTTTCCAATTTCGACAGCTCCTGGACACAAAGGGGAACTTGTCGTTGGAGATCTTCACGGGAAAACCGTCGTAGCCATGAGTGGAAGATTCCATTACTACGAAGGGTATTCCATGAAAGATGTAACCTTCCCGATCAGGGTTTTTCAGCTTCTCGGTGTTGAGTATCTGTTCATAACGAACGCAGCAGGGGCTTTGAATCCGGAATTCAAGATTGGAAGGCCCATGGTGATAAAAGACCACATAAATTTCATGGGAACGAATCCATTGATAGGTCCCAACGTGGACAAGTGGGGTCCGCGGTTTCCGGATATGAGTGTCCCATACGATCCAAATCTCATAACCCTCGCGAGGACCGTCTCAAGGGATCTGGGAATCAAGATACACGAAGGTGTTTACATAGCAATATCGGGTCCATGTTTCGAAACTCCCGCTGAGATGAGGATGTTGAGACATCTCGGTGCCGATGCCGTTGGAATGTCAACGGTTCCAGAAGTCATAGTCGCTAAGCATGGTGGGATGAAGGTATTTGGGTTATCTGCGATAACCGATATGGCTGTTCCAGAAGCTGTCAAAAAACCTCTGACCGCCGAGGAAGTTCTCGAAGTGGCGGAAAAGACGGGGGAAAAGATGGGTGCCATCATCGTGGAGATGGTGAAAAGGATGGATGTATGATGGAAAAGCTCAACGATCTCTTGGAAAGATTGAGAAAATTCAAAAGAGATAGGGACTGGGAGAAGTATCACAATCCGAAGGACGTAGCCATATCGGTTGTCATAGAGGCTTCCGAATTACTTGAAATATTCCAGTGGATCGAGCCTTCCGAACTTCCCACCGTCGTTGAAGAGAGGATGGACAGGATAAAGGATGAAATTGCGGATGTATTTTTGTATCTTCTATCCTTGTGTGATGCTCTGAATTTGGATATATTGAAGATCAGCTTCGAGAAATTGGAGAAGAATGAAAAAAAGTATCCCGTGGAGAGATTCAAAGGAACGCGCAGGAAATACAACGAATTTCCTCTGGAGGATGGATGAATGGAAAAAAGACGCAGAAGATTCGTCGAACTTTTGAGATTGGAAGGGGTGAGGGATGAGAAAGTATTGAAGGCATTTTCCGAGATTCCACGCGAGGTATTCGTTCCAGATGTCCCCATCGATCTCGTCTATTCGGATACGGTTTTGATAACCCACAGGAAGGATGGGATGATACTCAGCACTTCCAGCCAACCTTCCCTCATGGGAAGGATAATGGAAGATTTGGGAATATCGAAGGGTGATAAAGTTCTGGAAATAGGAACTGGAACGGGATACAACGCGGCCATCATCTCCAGAGTGGTCGGAGATGATGGAATCGTTGTGACGGTGGAAAACGAGAGAGAACTCTACGAAATCGCGAAGGAGAAC
The DNA here is from genome assembly GCA_003641545.1 of Thermotoga sp. GTDB lineage: Bacteria > Thermotogota > Thermotogae > B21-G9 > B21-G9 > B21-G9. Next base: position 808 of record QNAU01000241.1, on the reverse strand, counting down.
ATGTGTAAACTTGGTTTGAAAAATGTTGTATGTGTTCACGGGGATGGTTACTACGGTTTTGAGAATTCCGCTCCTTACGATCGGATATTCGTGACTGTGGGAATAGATGAACCGGGGGTAAATTTGTTCAGACAGCTGAGAGTTGGAGGAACGGTTGGATTTCCGATGAACCTTTACTGCTTCACGTGGAATCCATACTTCGTGATGGTGAAAATCGATGATGAGAAGTTGATGGGGAACATTCGGTTCGACACTTCCTTTCTCAAAGCTGGGGGAAATTTCGCCTGGAGAAAGAATCTTCTCGACAGGATGATGCACTCGAGAGAGAGGTTCAACCACGTCGGTTCTTTTTCCATACCGAGGCTGAGTTATTCTTTCCTCGAGTTTCTCGAGATATGTTCACTCAGACTTTTCCGCAGGACAGAGTATATTTTCATAGACATCGAAGAAAGAGGCTACGCAATTTTCTCTGGGAGATTCGGGGGAACGAAATTGGAGGTGTATGGTCATGAGGAATTGCACGATGAGTTCGAAGGATTCTTCAAAATGTGGATGGGAATTGGAAGACCTTCCATAACCAGTTTGGATTTTCTCATGCGATACAGCAGCAGGATACCAACCGTTGAACCTTCACATCGATACATAGGTCAGAATTGGTGAAACCTTCGTCGATCGTCGATTCGCCTTGGCTCAAGTGGTGAGAAAGATTATCGAAAGGAGGGGATATCTCATGAGCAGGAAACGTGTAATCTTCATCGTCCTTCTTCTGGTAGCGAGCCTGATATCCTTTGGATACGTGAACCCTGAT
>QNAU01000240.1 GCA_003641545.1 Thermotoga sp. | reverse complement strand
GAATTTTTCACTATCCAGAAAAGATCGGCTGTGTAAGTCTTTCCTCTTGTTGGATCGTAGTAAACGAATGTGCTTGGTTCTGTATCAAGCACTGGAGTCGCATCCGGATTCGTCTTTTCGGATAAAACTATGTCATCCAAATCCTCCAAAGAAGCCCATCCAACCAACGTAACGGCATGTGCCCCAGCTATGATATCGGTGGTGGGTGTATAAACTCCATGTGTATAACTAGCGAAATCGTTTAAGACATAATATACAACTGATAGAGAACCATAATTTTTTATCGCACTTTTTATCATAGATATATATTCATCATAACCGTAACCAAGTGCCTTGGCATCTGGAGCAGATGGAATTATCAAGGTTTTACTGGATTTATATCTCGGAGCACCAAATGCCTGGGCGGGTAATGGAATAACCTCATCCGCTGTCAGGAAAACTTCTGAATACGGAGCGTATTCTTCTTTTATCTCCCCGTATCTTGTTGCATTGAACATTGCGAAGTATGGATTGCCTCCTTCAAGAGAGTTCTTATCTTGGATGAGTTCGTATAGTGAGAATGTATAGATATCCCAATCTATGTTGTGATACGCTACCCATCTTTCGGAAAAATCCAGCTCGTTGTCGACATTTCCTTCATCCTTGTTGAGAACCTGAATGGCATATGCACTTTCGAATGAACCTATGGTTGAAAAAGCCCAGCATGATCCATGAAACATTTGATCCCTCACCGGTTCCAATCTATAGAAGTATGAATCCAACACGGATTCAGGTTTGGCTAACACAAGAGAACCCATTATCAAATCATCGGTTGTGGTCATTCCAAAAGGCTGCATTCCTCTCATCCCATTTGAAAGCATCCTTAGATAATTGAACAGTTTCCCCTTGTAATCTTCCGGTAGAACTCGCGTTCCGCATAATTTTTTCAAAACTTCATCAAATGTCGGATTGAATTTTTCAAATTTCTTAAAAAATTCAATGTTTCCTCCTGCAGACCAGTAAAGATTTAGTTCCTTGATTTTATTTTGAACAATTTCAGAATTTTTGATGGCTTCATCTATTATTCCAGCCATTAAGGTCAGAAACAACATTGAAACGATGAACATGAGAGATACGAATTTCCTCATCACGAACCACCTCCAACACTTATGACAACGGGCTCATGATCTATTATGAATCCATCGACAAACGAGTTACTCTCATCTTTGAAGAGAGGATTCGGATAATCTGGATACCCACCGTATGTATCGAACCACGGTTCATAAACCAATTCCACCTTATATTCAGAATCGGGAGTAGCATCAGTCGCAACTTTGAAATGTAGAACCGCAAAGTTCGCCGTCAATTGTTCATCTTCATCGTCTCCATACACGAATCCTCTGTAAAGGATGACCGATGTTGCACCGCCTTTGTATGAATGAAAGTCCGTCATGCCTTCCATGAAATTGCCAAAATCAACCCCGGTCAGGATTAAGCCTTTGGAATATTTCACGGCTATTTTCATGAATCTGACATCGTAAAGATTTGCGTATTCTCTCACATTATCAGCTGCCACATTTATGGTGAATTCATCACCTGGTTGTAATTCTTCGTTGGTATTTCCGGTTTTAACTAATTTGAAAATTGGTTTATTATCCGTATCATAGCGCTCATGTAAAATGAAGGAATCGTAATAATAGCATGAGTTCTCGATCTGATCATTCGCAACATATCTAGCGTAATAAACGTTCAAATTGAATCCTACACTCGCCAGTTTGGATAGAAGAAAGTATTTGATACCTCCGATATCCGTGGTATAGATGGTGTATATCCAATCCTCTGAATATTCAAATGCGTGAAGTTTCCAATCGTAATCTTGGTAATTTATGGTGATTGGTATCTCTATCCAACCTTGTTCCTGAGGTGTTTGGACTTCCTGCCACAAATCGAACACTCCATCTCCATCCGTATCGACTAACCTCAACCTGATACGTTTTTGCACGGTTTCCGTCGATGTGATATCTATTGAATCTTGTTTGTAGAATCTGACAAATACTACGGAACTGCTGTATCGAGCTATCTCCCCAGGAGAATAATCAACGTAGAATCTGCCTCCATCCAGATAGATCTCACGTTCTAATTTTGTCACCTTGAAGTTCAGCTCTGCTTCATATTTTACGTTCTCCACCTTTACCTTAGCCATGTATTTTCCCTCATCTTCGACGAGTAGATGATGTTCCTCATTGGGACCGAAGTTCCCAAGGAGATTACCATCTTTGTACAGCTCAACTGTTGATGGAATTATTTCACCATTTCCGTTCTTGATTGAAATTATTATGTAGGAATTCGGTGGCACAGCGGATCCATCCATTATGTTTGAGTTCAGATGATAGAATGTCGAAATTATACCACTTCCACAGCCATTTAAAATTAGCAAAATAACTGGAAAAATGAATAATAAAATTGCAAAGTTTCGCATAACCTTTCCAACCTCCCTTCTTTTATCCTCCCTTTTCCTTCCCTCTATCAATAAACTCCAAAGATTTTCTCTTACTTTCCACCAGTTTCATCGCTATCTTGTATTCCACCCTCGCCTGTTCCTCCAATCCGATCTTTTCATACATCATCCCCAATTCTGCGTGAAGCATCGGAGATGATGGATTCTTCGCAACGATCCTTTTGAAGAAGAATATCGCCATTCTCTTGAAACCGAGGGACCACAACACGACGACTCTGATTCTTCCGGGAAGAATTAGGATACCGATGAAAAATGAAATTGGGATTATTGGAATG
>QNAU01000239.1 GCA_003641545.1 Thermotoga sp. | reverse complement strand
TCAGACCTTTCGCAATGGGGGGCTCAAAATACGACGATGAACTCAACGAGATGTTCAGAAAGACCACAAAATTCAAGAGGAATGTCGCGGTTCTGTCCATAGCCCCAACCGGATCCATATCCAACATAGCCGATACATCGAGTGGATTGGAACCGAACTTCCTTCTGGCTTACACGAGATACATGACGAAAGCAGATGGATCGAGAGAACCGTTGATCTACATAAACAGGATCCTCTTGGAGAAGTACGGGAAATTCTTCGAAAACCATCTGAAGGATGAATTGGTGGAGAAGGGAAGTCTGAGGAACTTGGAAGGAATACCGGATGAGATAAAAAAGATCTTCGTGACGAGCCACGATATATCACCCGATGATCATCTTCTGATGCAGGAAGCGTTCCAAAGATACGTCGATAACAACATTTCCAAAACCATAAACATGCCAAATTCGTTCACGGTGGATGACGTTTTGGATATATACTTGAAGTCCCTCAAGCTGAACATAAGGGGATTGACGGTGTATAGAGATGGTAGCCTGCAAACTCAGGTTTTGACATCAACACGGAAGTTGAAAACATCTGAAGCTCCAAAGGTGCAGTTCTTCATACTCGACGACAAGCATAAATTGAGGGCGAGACCAAGGAAGGAGAGTTTGAGGAGTGTGACGAGGAAATACAAAAGGGACGATGGAACGACATACATAACCGTCAGTTTCGATGACAGCGGTGAAGCGGTTGAAATATTCGTCAGCGATGGGGAGGAAAGATCGGAGATAATAGGGAGGCTGGCTTCGATAGCCCTCAGGGCTGGGATATCCCTCGATGAGATACTCGAACAACTGAGGAAGGTGAAGGGAAATTACGCGAGGGGGGTTGCTGAGGAGATAAAGAAGGCGGTGGATGACTTCGTCAAATTGTGGGGAGAAACTGTCAGTGTCGATATGGATGCGATAAGGATAGATGGAACCGCCAAGACGCGGGAAGAAATAGAGAAGTTCGTCCGAGCGAATGATCTGAAGTGGTACAATGGATATTACGTGGATCAGGAGGGGAACACATACTGTCCGATATGTCTCAGCAAGAATTCACTCGTCGTTCAGGAGGGCTGTGTCAACTGTATGGTGTGTGGTTGGTCGAAATGTTCCGTATCATGAATGAGGTGAGATCATGTTCCTGATATCCGAATACATATGTGTCGAAAGAATATGGGGATCGGATGATTTGAAAAAGATCTTCGATTGCAAGACCGATAGGATCGTAGGAGAGGTGTGGACGTTATCCGGATATCCAAAATACGAAACTTACCTCTTCGATGCCGATGGAAGGAGAGTTGGAAGGTTGGATGAGATGACGGAAGAGGTTGTGGGTGCTCGGATGCCGAGATTCCCCATCCTGATGAAGATAATAAAGGCGAACAGCTGGTTGTCCATACAGGTTCACCCGGATGACGAATACGCAAGGAAGGTGGAAAATGAGCCTTGGGGGAAAAACGAGATGTGGTACGTGCTCGATGCGGAAGAAGGAGCAAAGTTGGTCAACGGAGTGAATCTGAGAACAAAGGAGGATTTCCTGAAAGCTTTGAGTGAAAATGAGTTGGAGGGATACCTCAACTTCGTCGAGGTTAAAGAGGGAGATCTCATAGACATAAGATCGGGGAAGGTTCACACTTTGGGACCGGGAATACTGATCCTCGAGATCCAACAGACCTCGGATTTGACTTACAGGATCTATGATTGGGGGAGAGGTAGGGAGCTACACATAAAGAAAGCTCTGGACGTTTTGAACTTCGATGATCCCTTAGCGAGGGTGATGAAATTTCAGGATGATTTTGAAAATCGGTACTTCAGATTGAGAAAACTGAAGGGTGAGAATTTTTCCCATGGTTTCTCCATCCTCGTCCCTCTCATGGATTCCAGAGTCGATGGAAAAGAGGTTGGAAAATACACGAACGTGGTGATTCCAGAGGGTGAAAGGGCAAGGTTGAGTGGGGAATTCATTGAGATAAAACTCGGCGATTTCTACGAGATCTTCTTCTGATCATTTCAACCCCGTTCTCGCTATACCTCTTATGAAATATTTTTGGGCGAATAGGAAGAGGATTATCACCGGAAGGATCGAGAAGGTTGAGGCTGCCATGAGTTGGTTGTAGAGCGTTCCAACTTCACTGCTGAAATTTTGAAGTCCAACGGGCAAGGTTCTAACTTCGGGGCTCTTCGTAACGATGAGAACCCACAGGAATGCGTTCCAACTTCCAACGAATTTTAGAAGAGCTGCGGTTATTATCACAGGTTTCGACAGCGGAACCATGATACTCCACAGAAACCGCCAATCTGAACTTCCATCTATCTTCGCCGCATCGTAAAGTTCGTTCGGCAGGGACATGAAATGCTGTCTCATGAGAAATATTGCGAAAACGCTCACGGTCCATGGAACTATCAAAGCATAGTAAGTATCGAGCCAACCAAATTTCGCCAAAGTTATGTAATTCGGGACGAGGAGGACCTCCATCGGTACCATCATCGTCGATAAGAACGCTATGAAGATGACGTTCTTCCCGAAGAAGTTGAGCTTGGCGAATGCAAAGGCAGCCATGGCTGCAAATATGACTTCCATTACCGTCGTTGTGAGAGCAACGAAAACGGTGTTAATGTAATATCTCGCAAACGGTGCCGCCTTCCATGCATCCACGTAGTTTTGGAAGATGTTCTTCAGGAGATCGGTGAAGGTAAAACGCACTTTGACGTTGTATTCCTCGTCCTCGAACCAGATTGGGTTGACACCCTCTTCAAATTCCACCGATATT
>QNAU01000238.1 GCA_003641545.1 Thermotoga sp. | reverse complement strand
TGGGGGTGTGGAGAAGATCCACACCACTGTCACGGGGAATACCTCCGTGGAGAGCCGTCGGGCTGGGATCGAAGATTTCAGCCTAACGCTTCTCTCCATGGAGGGAAGCGTTATTTCTTTATTGGCAAAAGTTCAGGAGGTGAAAGCGTGCGGAAGGTTCTCGTTCTATCGTTGATCGTTCTGATCTTTTCACTGGGTTTTGCGGGTCTGCTCGAGGAGATTCAGAAGAGAGGGGTTCTCAGGGTTGGGCAGGATCCTGGATACATGCCACTCTATGGAACGAATGAAAAAGGTGAGAGGATCGGATTCGAGGTCGATCTTCTGAAGAAGATGGCTGAAATACTCGGTGTCAAGATTGAATACGTGATAGTCAACTGGGATGGAATAATACCCGCACTGATCTCCGGAAAATTTGACTTCATACTCGCAGGTATGACGATAACACCGGAGAGAGCTCTGAAGGTTGACTTTTCGATACCGTATCTCACCATAGGTCAGACTGTCCTTTACAACGTGAGGAAATACCATTCTCCTCCGACATCCGATGAACTGAAGAAAATGAAGAATTTGAAGATAGCTGTCCAACTCGGAACGACAGGTGAATTCGCCGCTCGAAGGCTCTTTCCGAATGCCGAAATAATGACCTTCGAGACGATGGATCAAGCGGCGTATCAAGTCGCGCTTGGGAGGGCTGACATAATGGTCGTCGATTCGATCTATGCGATGTACATGGCTGATAAATACGAGCAGTTGGCAAGCACTGGGGAACTTCTAACGAAGGAAGAACTTGGAATAGCGGTCAGAAAGGGAGAACTTGAATTTCTCCAGTGGATAAACACATTCCTGAGATGGGCTAAGGTCAGTGGACTGATAGATGAGTTGAAGGAGAAGTGGAATGTGCAGGCGGAGTGAGGGAGGAATGAAGGGATTCAGGATCGCGAGGAGGCTTCTCACGGCGGCGGGTATATTCGCACTCGCCGCTGTTGGATACGTTCTGATTGGGAAAGTCTATCCATTCAACTGGGGGCTGGTCCTCAGATATTACAGGCTCTTTCTCATGGGTCTATTCGTGACGATGAAGATAAGTTTGATATCCATCGTGATCTCCTTCTTCCTCGGTCTCCTCTTCGCATTGATGAGAAAGAGTAAGATAGAGTTCTTCGAAGATATAGGAGGATTGTATGTTTGGTTTTTCAGAAACACCCCTCTGCTCGTCGTAATACTGTTGACATACTACGGTGTCGGAACGATCGTGAATCTTGATAGATTCTGGGCTTCCGTGATTGCATTGTCCCTTTTTGAAGGTGCCTACATAACGGAGATAATTAGATCGGGTATAGAGGCAGTTCCGAAGGGTGAAATAGAAGCGGCGAAATCCCTCGGTTTCACCAACTTTCAAGTCTTTGCAAGTGTCGTGTTCCCCCAGTCTATAAGGATAGCACTTCCACCTCTGATAGGTCAGTTCGTGAGCCTCATAAAGGACAGTTCCTTAGCGTCAATAATAGCCCTCGGTGAGTTGACGATGATGGCGAGGCAGGTTGGAACCAGGACTCTCGCGAGTTTTGAAAGTTATCTCATAGTCGCGTTCCTGTACATAGCCATAACGACCATCATATCCACGTTGGGAAGATACTTGGAAAGGAGGTTGGCTATACCATGAGTGTCCTCGAGCTTCACGATGTTCACAAGTCTTTCGGGGATCTCAAAGTTTTGAAGGGGATAAACTTCAAGGTTGAGAGGGGCGAAATAGTGGTCATACTTGGTCCATCCGGTGCCGGGAAATCCACCCTCCTGAGGATCATGAATTTTCTCGAACATCCGGATTCGGGGCAGGTTGTGTTCCTCGGAAAGAAATTGAATGGAAACTACAAGATCATAAGGTGGGCGAGATCCAAGATGGGTTTCGTCTTCCAGCACTTCAACTTGTTCTCACATCTGAAGGCTTTGGATAACGTTGCGATAGGTTTGGTCAAGGTAAAAGGAAAATCGTGGCACGAGGCGAGAGAGATAGCTATGAAATATCTGGAAAAGGTTGGATTATCCGATAAGGCTCAGAATTATCCTTCCCAACTCTCCGGTGGACAAAAACAGAGAGTTGCGATAGCGAGAGCCTTAGCCATGGAACCTGAGATGATACTCTTCGATGAACCGACATCCGCCCTCGATCCTTCACTCGTTGGAGAGGTCTTGGAGGTCATGAAATCCCTCGCACGTGAAGGTAGAACCATGATAGTCGTAACCCACGAAATGGGCTTTGCCAAGAGTGTTGGAACGAGAATAATATACATGGAAGATGGGAGAATATTGGAAGAATCTGGCCCAACGGAATTCTTCAAGAATCCAAGGAATGAAAGAGCCAAAAGGTTCGTCGATTCGATACTGGAAAGGGTGATCTGATTCATTCAAAATATGGAACATACAAGGGATCATATTCTATCTTCCAATCTGGTATCTTTCCACTGTAAAACTCCGTTTCATCCACCATCGGTTGGACCCAGTATCCGTTGTCGCCCCAACTTGTCCCCCACGAATTCTTCAATATCCACACCTTGTAATATTGACCATCATTCGGATTGTAGTAATTGTCCTCCCAACCTATCAGAAGAACCGCGTGCCCTCCCAAGTCTCTTGATCCTGGAGATGGAATGTAAACTCCTCCGGAATAATAACAGTAATCCTCATACACTTCTATACTACACGCCAAGGCACCAAAGCTCATTATCGCGCTTTTTATCGTATTTATGAAAGTATCGTAATCCACGAAATCTTCTTTCCTTATCACCAAAGTTTTATCAGATTTGA
>QNAU01000237.1 GCA_003641545.1 Thermotoga sp. | reverse complement strand
TACGTTGTGAACCCTGGAAGATACGGTTTGAGGAAGCAGAGCGAGGCTTTGGAATTTCTCAAAGAGATTGGATTCAAGGTGAACCCCAATTATGAGGTTGTGGAAGGTGTTGATGGAATAGTGAACTATTGGAGAAAATGGTTGAATCTGAGAAATTCCCTCGAATACAACATAGATGGCATCGTCATAAAGGTCAACGATTTCGAGTATCAAAAGATGTTGGGGGAAACTGCGAAGAGCCCAAGATGGGCTATAGCCTTCAAATTTCCCGCGGAGCAGGCGAGAACAGTTCTGAAGGATATAACCATACAGGTCGGAAGAACCGGGGTGCTCACACCCGTTGCGGAACTCGAACCTGTCCAGCTCGCAGGGACAACGGTTAAGAGGGCGTCACTTCACAACTTCGATTATATAAGGGACAAGGATATCAGGATAGGAGATACCGTCATAGTTGAGAAGGCGGGAGATATAATTCCACAGGTTGTGAAACCCATCGTGGAATACAGGGACGGAGATGAGAAGGAGGTATCTCCTCCGGATAAATGTCCCGTCTGTGGAGGACCAGTTGGAAAATTGAAGGAAGAAGAGGTTGCGCTCAGATGTCTTAATCCACACTGTCCAGCCAAGCTGAAGAGGGCTCTCGAGGTTTTCGCGAGTAGAGATGCGATGGACATAGATGGTCTGGGCGAAAAGTTGATAGATCAGTTGGTGGATCTTGGAATAGTCAAAGACGTGGCGGACATATATTACCTCACCCCATTCGATCTCATTCCCTTGGAAAGGATGGGACCCAAAGCTGCCGCGAATCTGCTTGAATCGATTGAAAAGAGTAAAAACGCTCCTTTGCACAAATTGATAACCGCGTTGGGAATACCGATGGTTGGGAGCAAAACCGCGAGGATACTGGCGGAAAGGTTCGGATCAATCGGCAGGCTGGCGAGTGCAACCATGGATGAGCTTCTGTCAATAGAAGGAATAGGCGAAGAGATTGCCAGAAGTGTCGTTGAGTATTTCTCGCTCCCGAAGACGAAGGAGATCATCGAAAAACTCAGAAGAGCCGGTGTGAAGATGGAGGAAAAAATCGAGAAAAAACCAAAACCGTTGAAAGGTCTGAAATTTGTGATCACCGGGACCCTGAAAAATTACACGAGGAACGAGATAGAGGAGAGGATAAGAGAACTCGGTGGTGAAGTGAGTTCATCAGTTTCAAAGAAGACCGATTATTTGATACTCGGTGAGAATCCCGGTTCCAAGTATCAGAAGGCTCTGAATCTCGGTGTGAAGATAATAAGTGAGGAGGAATTCGAAAAATTGGTCGAGAGCAAGATGAAGGGTGAATGAGATCGGAGAGAGTATTGGAGATGAAGCTACATGACCATAGAAGCGTTGAGTGTTCTGGTAATATTTGTATTCACCTATTTCATGTTGATTGCGGGAAAGACAAGGGGATCGGTAATCGCCTTCACCATGGGATTGCTCGTCTTCGTGGTGAAGATAGTGGAAAAATTCGAGCCGGAGGATATAGGAAAGATCATAGATTTCGACACCATAGGATTGCTGTTTGGAATGATGATAATAGTTGGGATAATGAAGAGCACGGGCTTCTTTCAGTTCGTAGCTGTTCACGTTGTCAAGTTGTCCCACGCGAATTTCAAGACGATATTCTTCAGATTTTCCATAGTGGTTGCCTTGTTCTCTGCCTTCTTGGATAACGTTACGACGATTCTTCTCTTCTCACCCCTTGTTTTCTTCATCACGGATACGATCGGTGTGGATCCATCACTTTTCATATTCACACTGATGTTCTCGGCGAACATAGGAGGGGCGGCGACACTCATCGGTGATCCACCTAATCTTCTCGTCGGAAGTGCCAGCGGAAAGAGTTTTCTGGATTTCATAATCGTGATGGCACCCGTCGCTATATCGAACATGGTGATACTGCTGTTCATGTCCAGAATTTTCAACCCTAATTATTTTTCGAAAATCAGGAAGGATAGGCTCAAAAAGCTCACGGAACTCGATCCGAAGAAAACCATAACCGACAAGAAGCTGTTCTTGGAATCCACCATCGTCTTTTCTATGGTCATCCTCGGTTTCATACTTCATGAGGTTTTTGATTACAAGATGGCTCTCATATCTATCTTCGGAGCGGCGGTTCTACTTCTGATCTCAGGCAAAACATTCGAGGAGGTGGCGAAGGAAGTTGAATGGGATACATTGTTCTTCTTCATAGGACTCTTTATGCTCGCACATGCCATGGAAGAGGTTGGATTGATTGAAAAATTCACCAACTTCTTCCTGAGTCTTTCGAACGATCCCCTAATCCTTGCTCTGTCGATAATATGGATAGGAGGATTTCTATCAGCCTTCATAGGTGCGGTTCCGACCGTCACGGTCATGATACCGATGGTGAGAAAGATGGTGAGCATGGGATTGCCGGATTATCTCTGGTGGGCTTTAGCTATGGGGGCGTCGTATGGGGGAAATGCAACGATAACGGGAACAGCTGCCAACATGGTGGGGGTCGGGCTTTTGGAATCACACAGAAGAAAAAGGATAAGCTATGTTGGTTTCATGAAATACGGATTCCCGGTCATGATCTTCAGCCTCACGACGGCGAGCTTTTTCATCCTTCTTCTGTCAGAATTTTCGAAATGAATCATCGTCCTTCATTCTTCCACGTCGTTTCAACATGGTCAGCGGGGATACATCGTAAAAGGGTTTATCACAGTTGGGACACCCAGTTGGGGTGAGAATGGGATCCACCACATCATCCACACCGTCCAACTTGAGGCTGAGAAT
>QNAU01000236.1 GCA_003641545.1 Thermotoga sp. | reverse complement strand
TTCTCTGCTCATCCACGAGTTTTTCTCTGACTTTTCTCAATCTCGCCACCTTTGAAACTATCGCCCCAACCTCGGGTGTTCTTATCTCTTCCCCTATCTCACGCCCGTTGAACAAGAGCCTGCCGTTCCTGAATTCGAACTCGATCTTCTCGAGTAACTTTTCAAGTTCGTCGTCTTCCAGTTCATCCGGATTCAGTCTTCTTTCCAAAAACAAAAGGGCGATGGCTCTATACATCGCTCCCGTGTCAAGATGATCGAATCCTAAGCGCTGTGCCAGCAATTTTGAAACACTACTCTTACCCGATCCGGCGGGACCATCGATGGCTATCCTGAAATTTCCGGTGGGCTGGCTCATCCAGGATCACCGATATCATCCCATCAAAGCTTCTTCCAACGTCTCATAGATTTGGAACACCTTGTCGAGTCTCGTCATCTCGAATATCCTCTTTATGTTCTGCCTGAGCCCGGAGAGTCTCAGCTCCTTCCCTTCCGTCCTCGTGTCTCTGAGTATCGAGACAAGAGTTCCCAACCCTGCACTATCGATGTAGGGAACATTCTCCAAATCGATTATCATGACCTTGAAATTCCCTTCCTTTATCTTCTCTTTCACCGACTTCTTGAAATCACCGGAATGGTACGCGTCGATATCACCGTTCACCTTGACGATCAGATTTTCATCTCTCTTTTCGTATTCGACGAGCTCTGCCAAAGCAATCTACCCCCTCGTTTCTGTTCATTGTGAGGAATGAATCAAAGATCATCGGAACCTATTTTAACATCTATTCCGAGTTCTTCCAACTGTTCCTTTCTCACTTCCGACGGTGCCCCCGTCATGAGATCCACCCCACTCGTCGTCTTCGGGAAAGCTATGACATCCCTTATCGACCTCTCTCCCGCTATGACGGCGACTAATCTATCGAAGCCTATGGCGAATCCTCCATGCGGAGGAACACCGTATTCAAGCGCTTCCAAGAAAAATCCGAACCTTTCTTTGGCTTCCTTCTCATCTATACCGAGTATGTTGAAAACCTTCTCTTGGATCTTTCTGTCGTGAATTCTTATGCTTCCACTCAATATCTCATAACCGTTCACCACCAGATCGTAGGACAGTGCCCTGATTTTCAGTGGATCGTCCTCGTATCTTTCCAAGTCCTCCGAATTTGGCATGGTGAATGGATGATGGTTCGCAACTATCCTTCCTTCTTCCTCGCTCCATTCAAACATTGGGAAATCTATAACCCAGAATACATCGAGAAAATCTTCCTTCTCGGCGAATTCCTTTTCAAATTTCGATCTCAGTATTCCCAGAAGTTCATTCACGTGCATCCTTTCCTCATCCGCCACCATGAATATCGTTCCATCACGATCTTTCGTTTCCATACGTTCCAACAGTGATCTCACCTCAGATTCACTCAAAAATTTCATCACCGGTGATCTCACTTCACCACCATCCAAAATGAACCACACCAATCCCTTTGCACCCTTTCTTTTCAACTCATCCTCGAGTTTGCCTATTTCTCCCCTCGTGTGCTTCTTCTCCACGAACAACCCTTTCACCACTCCACCTTTTTCCAAAACATTTCTGAAAACCTTGAAATCTGTTTCCTTGAAGAGGTCGGATAGATCTTTCAACTCGTGTTCAAACACGGTTATAGGTTTATCTGAACCGTATCTCTCCATCACATCGACATAGGTGAATCTTCTGAAAGGTTTTTCCAGTTCGATCCCTTTGAACTTTCTGATCAACTCGACGAACAGATCCTCCGCGAGATCCAAAACATCCTCTCTCTCGACGAAGGACATTTCCACATCAACCTGTGTGAATTCAGGTTGTCTGTCCGCCCTGAAATCCTCATCCCTGAAACACCTTGCAAGCTGGTAATATCTGTCGAAACCGGAGATCATCAGTATCTGCTTGAAAAGTTGAGGAGACTGCGGAAGGGCGTAGAATCTTCCGGGCTTCAGTCTGGATGGAACGAGAAAATCTCTCGCACCCTCCGGTGTGCTCTTCGTCAATATTGGTGTCTCTATCTCAACGAAATCTCTCTCGTTGAAAAAATTCCTCACGAACACAGCCATTTCGTGTCTCAAAAGTAGGTTCTTCTTCATCCCTTCACGTCTTAAATCGAGATACCTGTATCTCATCCTCATTTCCTCAGACGTGTCATCCTCCCTGTTGACGTATATCGGTGGGATCTTCGATTTTGAGAAGATCTCCATTTCGTCCACAATGACCTCTATTTCTCCCGTGGGTATCTTGGGATTCATCGCCTCATCCGGTCTCTTCCTCACCTTTCCCCGTATTCCTATGACATATTCAGGTCCAAGTTCCTTCGCCATTTCGTAAACTTCGATGTTGGAAGGTTCAAAAACTATCTGCGTTATTCCGTATCTATCCCTCAAAAGAATGAAAAGTATTCCCCCGAGATCTCTTATCCTATCCACCCATCCGTTCAGAATGACGGTTTTCCCAACATCCGATATTCTGAGTTCCCCACATGTGTGCGTGCGTTTCAGCATTCTATCACCCCATCGTGTGAATTTCACAGATTTATGATAGTGTGTTCGAAAATATCTTTCATTTTCCTTTCATCTTCTCCCTGCCGCCCTTTGATCAAATTACCTCCTTCACCTTTCTTTCGAATTCTTCCATATCTTTCGCGGTCGCCGCCAACTTGAATACCTCGTTCAACTTGGCTACATCTTCCAGAGTGATTATCTTTCCTCTCATCTCATCTGAAACATCACCAAACCTCAATCTCAAAAGTTCCAGTATGTCTTCTCTTCTCGCTTCAACAAGTCCTTTTTCCATTCCTTTTTCCATGCCTT
>QNAU01000235.1 GCA_003641545.1 Thermotoga sp. | reverse complement strand
TGCCATCCCATCTCTCGTGATGATGCCTGATGATCGGTGCGAGCTTCTTGAGATATTCCGAACTGCTGACGAGATTTGCGCCGAGAATCGAATGACTCTTGACGATGGCAAACTCCTTCTCAGTTAGTTTACTGGGTTTGTTCAGTATGGATTCCGGAACACCGAGTTTTCCGATATCATGAAGTATCCCACCCCAGAAGAGATCATCTATTTCATCCCTCGATAACTTCAGTTTCTTTCCAAACTCCATGGACATCTTCGCAACCCTTTCACTGTGTCCTTTGGTGTATTTATCCCTCATCTCGAGCAGTCTTATCATGACCTTCACCGTTTCTTTCGTGAACCTGAGTTCCTTTTCGTGATATATCTTGAGCATGAGGAACACGGAAGAGAGCTTTCCGAGAACCATGACGGTGTTCTGAGATTCTCTCGTTATCTTTGTTTTCTTCGTGCTGTCTATGAAAAGGTTGCCTATGGGTTTATCACCGAGTTTCAACGGTGCCGCGATCGATACCACTATGTCCTTGGATCCACATCTTTCAAAAAGCTGAACGAGATCCTTCGGCATTCTCGAAAGATTGTGAACAAGATGTATGTTCTCTATGACGGTGACATCATCCCGTGGAATGTATATTTGATCCGCTCTGATATTCGCGTATTTCAATTCTTCGGAAAATCCTCTCACCGCTATGAACCTCCATCTGTTCCCTTCGATTATCCCTATGGATCCCCTATCGCATTCTGGAATAAGTTTCAAAGCTATATCGAGAACACTCTCCATGAATTCTTCCATCCCGGTATCCGGTGAGATTTTCGAGAAGAGGTTGACCATCATGTGGAAACGCCTCGTCTCCTCGGTCGCGGTTTTTCGGAATTTCAACAGTTTCATCACCAAAAAACTTAGAAGGATGGATGTTAAGCTCATGACGACCAAAAGGATGACGAGGAAGATTCTCAGGGTGGATTTCATCCGTTGAACCATGTATTCTCCGCTTCCAAACCATTTCTTGTATATCTTTCCAAAGGTGCCATCTTTTTTGAGATTTTCCAAAGCCTCGTTCAGTTTCCGTAGGAGTTCATCGTTTCCCTTCTTGACCGCGAATGTGTACACTTCTTCATTTATCCTGTCATCCGTCATCTTCAGAATATCCATCCAATCGTTCTTCATCATTATGTATCTCGCAACGCGTGGATCACCAACCGCTGCTATCTCGACCCTTCCATCCACAACCAATTTCAACGCGGACTCATAACTATCGACAGCAACTATGTTTTTGAATCCGTTTCTCTCCAACCACTCATGCGAGGCAGTGGCTTTCTGAACGGATATCCTCTTGTCCTTGGCTTTGAGAAGAGAATCTATGTCACTATCTTCTCTCACGACACCGACCATATACATGGTGAAATATGGTTTCCCAAAATCGTAGAACTTCTTTCTCTCGGGCGTTATCTTCATCCCCTCTATCACATCAGCCTCACCGGTCAGAACTTTTTTCTGCGCTATATCCCATCTCATAAGTTCTATTTCGAATTCCTTTCCCATCTCGATGGATATGGAGTTCATGAGATCCACCAAGAAACCGGTCGGAAAACCTTTGGGGCTCAGAAATTCGTAGGGTGGGAAATTCTTATCACCAACCACAAGAACAACTTTCCTCGCATGGAGGGTCACGGAAAGTTGTATCAGGATAATGAGAAGAATCATCAGTATCTTCGGAAATGATTTTACATACGGATTGATCAAGATCCAATGTGAATGAATCATGGAAAAATTATAGCATCGCTTGAAAACCGAAAGAAAATCAAATAGCCCATTCCCTGACTTTCTCGAGGAATTCTCTCAGATTTTTTTTCTCCTCATCCGTGGGTGATCTGCTGGGCAATCTCGGGAAACCGAGGTCGTATCCCAAAAGTTTCAGAACATATTTGTTGGCTCCAACGAAGGCTATATGGTTTGAAACGTTCACCACTATTTTGTGAAGAATTCTCTGCAATCTGAAGGTGGATTCGTATTTCCCATCCTCGAAATCATCCAGCAGTTTTCTCAGGATCTTTGGGAAGACGTTGGATGTTCCGGATACCTGTCCATCCGTTCCCCGGAGTAAATAATCCACCGCCATGTCATCATTACCGCTGTATATCTGAAATTCTTCTCCCAGTTTTTCTTTAAGTTCCCCCACTATCCACGGTCTCGAATCGCTATCTTTTAACCCGACGATGTTGTGAGATTTACCCTTCACCTTCAGTATGGTCATCGGTTCGATGCGGTTCCCGGTGAAAGATGGTATATTGTAGAGGATTATCTCAGCGTCCGAGAGGCAATTTGCAACGGCCATGAAATAATCCACGATCGCCTTTTCATCGTATTTGAAATAATAAGGAGCAACGACCGCGAGTTTCCTTACACCGAGTGAAAGTGCAAATTCACCGAGTTTCAAGGTTTCCAGAAAATTGTTTCCACCTACATGCGCTATCATCTCCACCTTTCCCTTGAATTCGGTGTGTATGAACTCGAGCTGTTTTTTTCTCTCCTCGAGATTCATCGTGTGGAATTCACCGTTGGTTCCTCCAATGAAGAAAGCATCGACTCCATCCTCGATCAATCCGTTCAGAAATCTGATATATTCCCCATCCAAAACGAGTTTGCCATCTTCATCGAATTTGGTGAGGATGGCGGTTATCAGTTTCATCGGCCACACCTCCTTGGGGATTTAAAAAAGTGGGGGAATTCCCCCACCACCGAGATTCGTTTTCCAACTTCATCAGTAATTCTGGATCTTCTTGTACATCCCTTCTCCCCATTCTTTATCGAACTCTGGCTTGCTGTAG
>QNAU01000234.1 GCA_003641545.1 Thermotoga sp. | reverse complement strand
ATGGAATCGTAAAATTTTTCAATCTCTCCTGTGGATATTATCTCATCCTTGGTTCCATACATGACGAGCAGTGGTAGTCTCAAAGAATCCAATTCCTCCCATATTCTTTCCATGTTTCTCAGTATTTCGAAAAAAGAATCAACCGTTATCTTTCTGTGAACCAGTGGATCGTTCAAATATTCTTTCACCACTTTTTCATTTCTCGACAGTTTACTCACATCTATCCTGTTGTCGAATCTGAACGATGGAAAGAGAAGATCCAATATTTTCGCAATGTTGAACAAGAAGGGAGAAACTGTTCCCTCCTTCATTCCCAACGCTGGACTCGATAGTATCAATCCCATGATTTTCCCATTCCGCCTTTTCTGAACATATCTCAAAGCTATCAAGCCACCCAAACTGTGGCCAAAGAGAAAGAGCGGTTTTGATCCATACTCGTTGATCAGGTGATCCATCGTATCGAATATGAGATCGAATCTTCCTATCTTTCCTCTGAGTCCTCTATTTTTACCATGACCGGGAAGATCGAAACCAAACACCTCGATCTTCCCGATCTCCTTCAACCTTTGAGCGAATCTTTCGTATCTTCCAATGTGTTCACCCAAACCATGAACAACCAACAATCTTGCCCTTGCTTCTGGAAAGAACCAGTTCATGATATTCAATTCATTCATGTTCGTTCCTCATCACACCTCATCTTATGGAATAGAAGGAAGATATACCCCTGTATTCTGAAATCTCTCCCAGTTCGTCCTCTATCTTGAGCAGTCTGTTGTATTTCGCTATTCTTTCACTTCTGCTCAAGGATCCCGTCTTTATCATCCCACTGTTGACTGCAACCGATAGGTCCGCTATGAATGTATCCTCAGTTTCGCCTGATCTGTGAGATATTATGCACGTCATTCCATTCTGCTTCGCAAATTCTATGGTGTCAAGGGTTTCGGAAACGCTACCTATCTGGTTCAACTTTATCAATATCGAATTGGTGGCATTCATGGCGACTCCCTTTTTCAACCTATCTATGTTCGTAACGTATAGATCATCCCCAACGATTTGAATCTTACTCTGCAGTTTTTCCGTCATCTTCGCGAATCCTTCCCAATCCTCCTCATCGAATGGATCCTCTATGGATATTATTGGATACTTCTCAACCAATCTTATGTAGTAATCCAACAACTCATCGGTGCTCATCCTTTTGCCATCAACAAGGTAAAGCTTGTTTTCAGGATCATAGAACGAAGAAGCGGCACAATCCAACGCGACATAGATATCCTTCCCCACCTTGTATCCCGCTCTGTCTATGGCCTCAACGATGATTCTGATCGCCTCCTCGTTTGAGGAAAGATTCGGGGCGAATCCACCTTCATCTCCAACTGCGGTGACGTGTCCTTCCGATTTCAGAATCTTCTTCAAAGTGTGGAAAACCTCAGCTCCATATCTCAAAGCTTCCTTGAAAGTCGGTGCACCTGCTGGAACTATCATGAACTCCTGTATATCCAGATTGTTATCCGCATGTTTTCCACCGTTGATTATGTTCATGAATGGAACCGGAAGGACCTTAGCGTTGATTCCCCCGAGATACACGTAAAGTTCGATATCCAACGCCTGTGATGCGGATCTGGCAACTGCCATGGAAACACCGAGGATCGCATTCGCACCCAACTTCGATTTATTCTTCGTCCCATCCAATTCCAGCATCACCTTGTCGATCGCCCTCTGATCGAAGACGTTCATACCTATGATCTCGGGAGCTATTACCTCGTTCACATTCTTCACCGCTTTCGTTACACCCTTCCCCATGTATCTCTTTCCACCATCCCTCAATTCCAAAGCTTCATGTTTTCCGGTTGATGCTCCAGATGGCACCATGGCAGTTCCAACCGTTCCATCCTCCAGTTCCACATCGACTCTCACAGTTGGATTACCTCTCGAATCCAGAACCTCCATCGCCTTCACATCCACTATCTCCAAATACATCCCGGACACCTCCTATTCGAAGATTTCCAATTTTCCACAATCTCCAACCAGGATTTTCACCTTCTCCCCGTTTCCAACGATCGAAACCTTCTCTCCTATTACGCTGTTCATCAGGATGGTATTTTCTATCCTGCTGTCTCTCATGACTATGGAATTCTCAAGAACGGATCCTTCCACGTTCACCCCGTCACCCAACGAAACGTTGGGTCCAACTTTTGATCCAACTATCCTCACGTTTTCTCCCACGACGACGGGACCTTCCAAAATCGATCCTTCGATGTGGCTATTTTCCGGTACATCGATCTCACCAAAAGTCCTAGTTTTCACCACGCTCGCCCTGACTTTGAATTTCTTTTCGTTTTCTTTGAGAATCCTCTCGTTCGCCTTCAACAGATCCCCCGGACTGCCTATATCCATCCACCAACCATCGAGCTTTACTATACCAACCTTCAAATCCATCTCAATCAATTTGCCTATGGCATCGGTTATCTCGTACTCCCCCCTCGCAGAGGGTCTTATTCTTTCTATCGCATCGAATATTCTTTCATCGAAGATGTACATTCCTATTATGGCTAAATCGGAAATGAACTCTTTGGGTTTCTCCACGAGTTTAACGACTTTCTCATTCTTCTCATCCATCACGACGACACCGAATCGAGATGGATCATCGACTCTATCGACGAGAATGAGGGAGGACGGCCTTTCCCTCTCGAATTTCTCGATGAGTTTTCCAAGGTCGGTTTTTATCAGGTTGTCCCCCAGGTACAGCACGAATTCTTCCTTCTTCACGAAATCTTCCGCAGATTTTACAGCGTGAGCCAAGCCCAGTGGTTCTTCCTGCACGATGTAGCTCAGATTGAGACCAAATTTTTCCCCATTTCCAAGTT
>QNAU01000233.1 GCA_003641545.1 Thermotoga sp. | reverse complement strand
TTCTTGAAGAATGTTCCTGCAAATATGACGTATATCGGGAGCCTCGCACTGCACGACATCAGGGGAATTATCAGTGCTGTCATTATTCTGTCTTTCTCCGACTCGAGGGTCCTGGTTGCCATCACCGCCGGAACGTTGCAGCCGAATCCAAGGAGCATCGGTATGAAGGCTTTTCCATGTAATCCCATGAGGTGCATTATCCTATCCATGACGAAAGCTGCTCTCGCCATGTAACCGAGATCACCGAGAAAGGATATGGCTAAGAAGAGGAAGAATATGTTCGGAAGAAAAACGAGTATAGATCCGACACCACCTATCACTCCATCAACTATGAAGGATCTGAGAAACACGGGAGCTCCACTCAAAACATTTGAGAAGAAGATCCTGAGCTGATTGAAACCTTCATCTATGAGATCGGAGAACATTCCACCGAACCAGTAGGTGATTTGAAAGACCGCCCACATTATCAAAAAAAATATTGGAAGCCCTATTATTCTGTTCGTGAAGATCATGTCGAGTCTGTCGGTGAGGTTGAATCTTTTCCCAATCGTTGGGATTATTTTGACGAACTCCTTCGAGATCCCGTGTATCAGAGCGTATCTTGCTTCTGCTGTCACTATCTCACTCGATTCTCCATAGTTTCTCTCGAGTTCTTCTATTATCTTCTGAACCCTCATCATGGTCTCATCATCCACGAGTTTTGAAACATACTCATCCTTCTCGAGCAGTTTTATGGCTATCCATCTCAATGGGTAATTTAACATCCTCGACGAATCCTTCAAGAGATTCTCGACCTTCACGACATATTTTTCAAATCTATCCTCGTATTTCAATCTTCGGGGCTTGGTGGGATTTGAGGAGAGTTCATATATGACCTTTTTGAGATCATCTATACCTTCCTTGGTGGTTGCAACCGTATCCACTATGGGAAGGTTAATAAATTTCGACATATTGACCGTGTCCACCTTTATACCTTTTTTCTCCGCCTCATCTGCCATGTTCATATCTATCACCATGTTCTTCTCCATCTCCATGAGCTCGAGAACGAGATACAGGTTCCTCTCCATGTTGGTCTTGTCCACAACGACGACTATAACATCCGGCTCACCATTCAGAAGAAAATCCCGAGCGATTCTCTCATCCAGCGAATTTGCAGTCAAGCTGTAGGTTCCTGGCAAATCCACCACAGTGTATTTTCTACCACCCACCCTGAAGAATCCTTCTTTCCTTTCAACAGTGACTCCGGGCCAATTACCAACTGTTTGATGTGAACCCGTTAGTGCGTTGAAAACGGATGTCTTACCACTGTTGGGATTCCCACATATTGCAACGACGAATTCGTCTTTCATCTCTTCATCCCTCCTGTCTGACGAGTATTCTCATCGCCATCCCCGTTCCTATGACGTATCTCGAACCGTTCACTTCGATCAGAACGGGACCATTCATCGAATTGGAAACCTTCAGTAGCGTTCCCTCGGAGATCCCCATGTCCGCAAGTCTCTTTCTCAGATTTCTTCCTCCCATTATGCTGACAACCCTGTATTTACCATTCCGTGCATAGGACAAAGGCATCATTTTTCATCAATCCTCTCCACAACTATTTTCTCCGCCTCACTTTTTCTTATGCTCAGATCGTACCCTTTCACCGTTATATCCAAAGGATCCCCAAGAGGAGCTATACCTTTCACGACCAGTTCAACCCCCGGCGTTATACCCATTATTAGGAGCCTCTGTTTCAGATCCACACTTCCCTTTATCTCTATAACCTTAGCCTTGCTTCCAGGCTGAAGTTTGTGAAGAGTGGTGATCATCTTATCCTTCCCCCCATATTTGTATTCCTCCGTGAATCTGAGAAATTGAATGTAGATATCACCATTTTTCTTGAAAAACTCATAGATGCATGTAAGGATGGTGAAAAGTTTCTTGGAATTGACATGCTCCAACCTGCATGCCAACTCTTCTGCCTCCAATTCGGAGAAGTTGAAGTACTCCACGAAAAGCCTCCTTATGGTTAACCTTCTCATGTATATCTTCTCAGCCTCTTCCAATCCCTTCTTCGTCAGAAATATATATTTTCTCTTTCCGTAGTTCACATAATCTATTTCCTCGAGTTTCTTGAGAGTTTCTATGACGGAACTATGTCTTATCCCAAGCTTTTTGGATATATCCTTCACCCTGACAGGTTTTCCCATGGCTTCCTTCTCATATATGGTCACCAAGCAATTCTCCAAACTTTCGCTGAGAACACTCACCCTCCCATCACCTCGTGAACATTATCACATTATGTAGGGTTACCTACATATCTGCGATTATTTTAAAAAAGGAGTTCATCCATGTCAAGTTATGAAAAGGTTGCCTCAAAAATGGTTATACCTATCTGCAATAGCTCAACTTCTTTCAATTGACACGGTGAATCATGCTGTGATAGAATCTCAATTGAAGATTGGGCGCCCGTAGCTCAACAGGAGAGAGCATCGGATTTCTAATCCGAGGGTTGGGGGTTCGAGTCCCTCCGGGCGCGCTTGAAGGTTGTATGGTGACCGTAGCTCAGCAGGCAGAGCGTCTGACTGTGGATCAGATGGTCGTGGGTTCAAATCCCACCGGTCACCCTTTTTTTATGAGATGACGCACCCGTAGCTCAACGGATAGAGCGTCGGACTTCGGATCCGATGGTTGGGGGTTCAAATCCCTCCGGGTGCGCTTTTACATTCTTCCTTCAGAACACATACGGAACATTTTGGCTTGCTCTTACACACAACACGTGAGTGCTCGAGAAGAAGTAAAACTAACGGTGGTAAGATATTCAAAAACCTTTTATCGCGCATGTTCTCAAGTTTGGTCCGTATCTCGTTGAAATCCTCACCATACA
>QNAU01000232.1 GCA_003641545.1 Thermotoga sp. | reverse complement strand
GGGGACATTCGGTATTTTGGATTTGAAGAATGGTGAATACAACTTCCAAGTGGTGGAAATTCCAAAATGAGTTTCGACATGAGAGAAATCTTGAAGTTGAAACATAAAATTTTGGAAGATATGAAGAAATTCTTCGATGAAACCGGAGTGGAAAAGGTTGTCGTTGGATTTTCGGGTGGAATGGACAGCACCGTTTCCACGCTCCTGTGTTCCGAGATCCTCGGCTGGGACAATGTGGAACTCGTTCATCTTCACTTCGGTATATTCAGCTATAGAAGGACAATCGAGAATGTGAAAAGGCTCGCCGAGAGGATGGGGAAGAAGGTGGCATTCTTGAATGTCGAAGAGGATCAGAGGAAGGTTTGGAAACATGGGCCTTCCTGCAATCTCTGCACGAAGAAGGTGAAAATTCGAAGGTTGAAGGAATACGCAAATGGAAGATTGGTGATAAGTGGAGCAAATAAAAGTGATAGTTGGGGAATCCACGGTCTACGGTATCACGATGGTGTATATTCACCCCTTTTCAATTTGAACAAAGCGGAGGTGTATTCTCTTCTGGTGGATTACGGATTCGATTTAGCCGATGTGAAGGTCGGAGAGAAGTCTGGTTTGAGCAGGGAAGGATGCAAATTGAAACATCTCTTGAAGATGCTGATTTCCATGGAATACCATGGACATGCGGTTGCGAAGTCCAACGAGATTCTTCTCGAGATACTCGACAGAACCACGATTGACACGAAGATCGCCAACGTGAAGATAATGGGACCCTTGAGTAGAAACATAGCACTCGTCAACATTTCACCACCTCCATCGGATGAGGCAAAGGAGAAAATATTGGAAAGGCTGAGGGATCTGGACGAGATAGACGAGGTTCACATCGTTGACAGGGAAATCAAACTCACCGTCATGGCGAATCCAGGTTTGTTCAACGATGAAAAATCCCGAAGGAGGATCGAAATAGGAAAATTCGAGAAGGATTTTTCGGAGAAGGTGAAGGTTGAATGGAGAAAGTCCAAGAACAGCAGACTGTGGACCTTCCACGTTGTGGATTTCGAATGGAGCTGATCCAATGAACAGAACGATCGAGCAGATCATCCTCCTGATACTGATACTCGTATCCTTTTCCATGTTCTACGATGTGGTGAACAACACCACCTTGAGCATGAGGAAGATGAAGAAGTTGAGATACATCATGGAGAAACTCGATGATTTCAAAGAAAAGATGATAATCTCCGGTGAGACGACTGTGAACTCTTCCAACGTTACGGTGTGCGAGACCATTTTGGATGAAAGAGATGGATTCAGATTGAAGAAGATAGAGTTGAGATACAGAGATGGCGAGATGGAAAGAGAATTAGAGTTTCTCATGTTGGAAGGCTCGAAATGATCACGCAAGTATGAGGAGGTGAAAATCATGAAATTTGGGATGAGCTATTTCGGGAACAGATTCATCGATCATGCGAGAAAGGATATGGAATTTCTGAAAGAGATTGGGGTGAGTTACGTGGTTCATACTTTCAGTGAGAGAGATATGAGGTTCTCGAAACGAACCATGAAGATGATCTTCGACATAACCCACGAAAATGGGATGGAGGTGTGGGCGGATCCCTGGGCTTTCGGTTGGGTTTTCGGAGGTGAGGAGTTCTCAGCATTCTTGCTTGAAAACAGGGATGAATGGCAGGTGACGAACACCGGCGAATACAGTCCAAACGCCTGTTTGAGATCGATGAAATTCAGAAATCTAATGAAAGAGTGGATAGATACGGTGAAAGAGTGCGGTGCGGATGTCGTTCTCTGGGATGAACCACATTTCAGGATACCGAAGGAGGATGAACTTGGTAAAGTGTGGACGTGCAGATGTGAGAAATGCATGACTGAATTCAAAGCTAAGTATGGTTTTGACATGCCAACCGAGATGACCGAAGAGGTGATGGAGTTCAGGGATAACACGATTGTGGAGTTCCTAAAGGAGCTGATGGATTACGCGAAATCCAGAGGATTGAGAAATGCGGTGTGTTTTCTGCCGTTGGAGGGTGGGATCGTTTCCCTACGTGACGTAGAGAAGGTCGTTTCACTCGATTCGTTGGATACGGTGGGATCCGATCCCTACTGGTTCAGCTTCGAAAGGTTCACCGGTATGGGAAGAAGAGAGTTCGTTGAATACTGGGTCAAGAAGATCCAAAAACTCGCGATGAAGTATGGCAAGGATACGCATTTCTGGGTTCAAGCCTTCAAAGTTCCAGCGGGTAGAGAAGAAGAACTCGTGGATGGAGTGAAACAGATGATGGATCTTGGTGTGGATAACGTGGCATTCTGGGGATACAGAGCCTGTGAGCCCACTTCCTTCATATTACCCGATGATCCTGAGAAGGTGTGGAACACGGTGGTTGAAATAATTCGTAGATTCCATTCATAACTCCCTCCTCTCGAATAAAAGCCAGCTCAGAAGAAACAGAAAAATTGAAAATCCCACGTAGAGGCAGGTTCTGATTGGATCCATCTTTCCATCTTGGAAGACGTTGTGGGACATTATGTAGGAATATATATTCAGCAATCTCAATTTATCCGATATGCTGAGGAATGCGGTTCCAATTATAACCACAATTCCCATGAGTATCGGTTTCACCTGATCCTTGAAGAGAACGGAGAAGAGCAGGAAGATGGAATAAAAAGCTGTTCCACCGATCAAAGCTTGCAAGGTGTAGCCGATGAATTTCCAAGCTTGGATCTTCCAATCCATCGCAAGTGCGATGAAAAGGGGTAATATCGAAAAGAGAATGAGGATAAAGCATAACGCGAGAAATCCCGTCATACTCTTGAGAATGTATATCTTCACCCTTTTGACACGGGTTATCAGATAGTAGATCGTT
>QNAU01000231.1 GCA_003641545.1 Thermotoga sp. | reverse complement strand
TTGAGGGTCACATCGATGAGGACAGGTTGAAAACTGCATTCGATGAGATGAAGAAATATTGTTTGAGTATGAAATTCCTCGGATCCTATCCCAAATCAGCTGTTATGAGATGAATCCTGTTGATGAGAAAATTCCGTTCACTTGAACATTCAATGTGTTAATATATCCCATTGGGTTGAATCTTCTCGAGGAGATGGTGGAATTTGAGGAGAATCTTGATCATCTGCTCGATTTTTTTGATGTTGATCTTGTTCGGATGTGAGGGAAAGAAAGAGGAACCATCGTCCGACTTGAGTGATCTGAGTGGTTTTCCAAAACCTATATTCGCTCAACTTGAGAAGGACTTGAATGGAAAGAATGGGATAGTGGCTGTATTCTTCGAGAAAAAGTTCAAAGATGATCTTCCGATGATAGAAGTAACGGTCGTCTTCAAGGACGAAGATCGTCCAAATTCAATATACAACATCCTGTACGACATTCGCAGATTTTTCAAATACGGTAGGGTGAAGGACATTGAAACTTTCAGGATAGTGTTCGAGGATGAGACGATGAAAAAACCCATAAGATTTGAATTTCCCGATGTCTATGGCGATGAATTACCTTACGATGCGGTTGATAACCTTCACGGGAGTGCGGTTGTGCCTTATGAGGAATTCGAAATCGAGGATGGAAGGCCTATAGTCTTCGTGAACACATGGAATCACATGTTCAGTGAGAGAAAGCCAGTTGGGTCATCTGTACTCATATACGATTACCCGGTTTACAGGGGAACGCGTGAGACAGCAGAAAAATTCTTCTCATTCAAATTCGGATGGTGAGAAAGTTGGAGAATCCAAAATGCGAATTCGTTGACACGCATGCGCATCTTCACATGAGACAGTTCGACCAAGATAGGGAGGATGTGATAGCCAACTTCGAAAGAGATCACATACGATTCGTCGTGGAAGTCGGCGTGGATATTGAGAGTAGCCTGAGGGTTTTGAAACTTTCCGAAAAGAACGAAAGAATATTCTCGGCGGTTGGTGTGCATCCTCACGATGTGAAGATCTTGAAAGATGAAGATTTGGAAAAACTTGAGGAGCTTGGAAGAAATGAAAAAGTAGTAGCGATAGGGGAGATCGGGTTGGACTTTTACAGGAACCTTTCCCCGAGAGATCTCCAGGAGGAATACTTTGTGAAGCAAATAGAGATTGCTAAAAAACTTGGGAAACCCATCATCGTTCATGTGAGGGATGCGTATGAAGAAGCCGTGAGGATACTGAGAAATCATGCTCATCCAAATGTGATCGGTGTCGTTCACAGTTTCTCCGGTGATTACAAGGATGCCAAAAGAATCGTTGAAATGGGATTCAAATTGGGTATAGGTGGACCTGTGACCTTCAAAAACAACGAGAAGCTGAGAGAAATAGTCAGGAAGATCGACTTGAAGTATATCCTTTCGGAAACTGATTGCCCGTATCTCACACCACATCCATTTCGAGGTAAACGGAATGAACCGAGGTTCGTTAGATATGTTGTGGAGAAGATTGCCCTTCTGAAAGGTAAGCCCGTTCTGAAGGTGGCTGAGATACTGATGGAAAATGCCATAGAGTTGTTTGGACTCGATGGAGCAGGGATGAAAAGATGAGGTATCGAGAACTGCACAGATGGGATCTGAATGTGGAGGAAGCCAAGAAGGTTCAGGTGGAGTTGAGAAGGAAGTTGATCCTCCAGTTTCCTGGGATCGACGTGAAAACGATCGCCGGGGTTGATCTCGCCTTCAAGGGAGATAAAGCTATAGCGGTGGTGGTTGTTCTCTCCTATCCTGATCTCGAATTTTTGGAATATGAGAGCCACGTTGAAAAGATCAACTATCCTTACATACCCGGGCTTCTCTCCTTCAGGGAAGGTCCCCCTTTTTTGAAAGCTTGGAAGAAGGTCAAGGTCGAACCTGACATAGTTTTCTTCGATGGACAGGGAATAGCACATCCAAGGGGATTCGGTTTGGCATCCCACATGGGAGTGTTGATTGAAAAGCCGAGCATAGGTGTTGCCAAGTCCAAACTCTTTGGAAATTATTCCGAACCTCCAAATGAGCCATTCGCTAAATCGCCACTTTACTCCCCTGGAGGAAAGATGATAGGTTACGTGGTGAGGACGAAGAGGAATTCAAAACCCTTGTTCGTATCACCCGGATACCTTATGGATCCTGAAAATGCGGTCCATTTCACACTGAAGTGCGTGAAAAATTATAGACTACCTGAACCAACGAGGATGGCTCACATCTTCACACAGCGTCTCAGAAAATCTTTGATCATTTGAGGAGGTATCATATGAGAGGAAGGTTCATAACCTTTGAAGGGATAGATGGCTCTGGAAAATCGACTCAAGTCGAATTGCTTTCAAGGCGTCTTGAAGTTCTATCGATCGATCACCTGATTGTACGAGAACCTGGTGGAACGGATGTGGGTGAGAAGATAAGAGAGATACTCTTATCCAAGGGAGTGAAGATGACAGCAAGAACCGAGTTTCTCCTTTACTCCGCGAGCAGGGCGAATCTCACGGAGAAAATCATAATTCCAGCTCTGAGGGAAGGAAAGATCGTCATATCCGACAGATACTTCGATTCTTCCACCGCATACCAGGGGTTTGGAAGGGGTATAGAGATGGAATACGTGGATGTGATCAACAGATTCGCAACCTTCGGTTTGATGCCGGATATAACCTTCATAATCGATGTAAGGATTGAAACTTCGATCGAAAGGAAAAACCTCAGAGACAGAATAGAATCGGAAGGTCTGGAATTTCTCGAGAGGGTGAGGAAAGCTTACTTGGAGATGGCGGAAAAGAGTGAAAGGTTTGTCTTGATAGATGGGGAAAGGGATCCGAATCTCATACATGA
>QNAU01000230.1 GCA_003641545.1 Thermotoga sp. | reverse complement strand
CCATTGTATCCGAAGATACTGTAAATGATCCCGAATATTCCGTCACTCCTATCTGCCAATCTTGTGGATCCATACTTGTTCCATAAATTGCTTTTATATCCCTCGAGATATCAAGCTTAAATTCCTTTATCTCACCCGTTTCATCACCAAGCGTTATCGTTGCATCAGAGTAAACAAAGAACGATCCAGGATCATCATACGTTGGTGGAGTTGTCGAGGATCCTTGTTTAGCCACTCCATTAAACGAATACGACAACGATTTTCCTTCTCCACCTTCAATCGACATACTCGAAATAATCGCACCTTCAAGGAGTAGATCATGCATAATTACCTTCAGTTCTGGAGGAACGCCTTCATCTCCGGGTAAACCAAGCTGGAGTATTTTATACGAAGTTGGTAATCCTTCCCAACCCCACGAATACGAGTGAGAAGACTAACGCTCTTTAATTATTCCACCAATTCCTTTCTCAGAAATGCTATCCGTCGAAGCAGAAGGATTCAGCGTTTTAACAATACCAACATTTATATTTACCCAGGTCGAAGTTTCAGAATCATAAACCTGTATTGCGGGCTTCACAGATGCAGCATTAAGAGCCATTCACAGCTCACCTCCTAAAACTTGCTTCTATCTTCACATTCCCGATAAAGTAATACTCACCTCTCTCAACATCATTCACACGATCTATATCAATTCCCACGGGTGTAAGTCTCACAACAAGTCCATCAAGTCCAATAGTTCTCGCAAATAAACCAACAATCTTTTCAAGATCATTCAGTCCTTCATTCTCAACCTCATCAGCTTTCGCAATAATTCCCTTCCGTATCACACCAACATTCACAGTCAAAACTTCCTCTTCCAAAGCACCTATCGCATTTATCAACTCACTTTCACTAACCACAACAGGATAAGCGGGAAAATATATCTCTTCACGTGGATCAACCATTCGCATAAATACATTTTCAAATCCACTCGCCTCAAGCACTTCTTTTATCGCTTGCCTTATCTCGTTATACATCCACTTTCACCTCCACACTCCATTCAGCCAATCCATCACGATTTTTTCATAGATAGACAAGTCCTCATTCGGCAAAACAAGAAACGGTCTTTTCGGCAGTCTTCTCGTCCCCGTTTGATGAAATACACCATATTTCACACCCGTATAAACTGCAGCCTCATCATTCGTGTATCGTGTATTTATGCTTTGTCTCAGTCTTCCAGTCCGAACGAGTATCTTATCCGTATATCCATGTTCTTTCTTCCATGCTCGATATCGAGGAGATAAAGGTTTCCATCTCGTCGGTCTTCCTTGTGCCTCAAAGTTTCGCATGACTGTTTTCTTCAACTGATTAGCGATCCTTCTTGATAAAGGAAGCATATTTTCAGCTTTTACTTTCGCTTTTCTCAAAGTTCGAATTACCTTATCTACCTTCACAACTACTCTCATTCTCTACCACTCCTGTATCTCATCCGGATCCAACTTCCGCTCCCGGGAGTAAGAGTAAATATTCCCTTTTCCTTCATCTCCACTTCGTTTTGTCGTGAGAAGTAAGATATCTTTATCCAGTTGCTCTTTATAATCTCTCGCTTTTTCCATATATCCCAGACGTTCATAAAGTCTCTGTATAACATACGTGGGAACAAGAATATCGA
Organism: Thermotoga sp.; assembly: GCA_003641545.1. Taxonomy (GTDB): domain Bacteria; phylum Thermotogota; class Thermotogae; order B21-G9; family B21-G9; genus B21-G9. The sequence goes on along the minus strand of QNAU01000230.1, from coordinate 1,231 downwards.
TCTGCTCATCAGATATATCCGGAGCGAACGATTTAATATATTTTTCCGCATCAGCGATATACATCTCGATCAGTTCAGAATTCGGAATACCAGCCTCAATATCATCACTCAGAGCAGTCAATATATCCTGCGGGAATCTAAGCATTATCTCATCCACAGTCATTTTCATCACCTCACAAAAAAATGGCTGGGGTGGGAGGATTTGAACCTCCAAATAGTGGATCCAAAGTCCACTGCCTTACCATTTGGCTACACCCCAACCATTTTTATTCCAAAACAAAAAGCGGGTCTTCCCCGCCTTTCCCTGACAATTTGTCACAACTGTCACAAATTTTAGACAGTTGTCACATAAGTCACGGGACTATTAGCTCAGATTCACATTTATTATCTTCACACCTTCAGGACTCACAACATACGGAAGCGGTCTTGACAAAACCTTCAGAAGTTTCCTCGTCCTCTCCGGAGTCTCAGTCCAAACCATCACGTCGGTCTGAACAACCTTACCCTGTTCACCTTTCGTGAAGTCAACAATCGCTCCATATGCAAGTCTGAATACACTCGGATCTATCAGAATTATCTTATCGCCTTCGATATACTTCTTCGTAGTTGCTCCATCTTTATATTCTCCGAAGTAGATATACATTTCAGGGAAGTCAACTATATCAAAAGTCCTTCTCACATTCGTATTCGTAGTCATAACAGCTCTTCCAAGATTAAGCTTATTCTTATCGAGATACTCAAGCCAGTCGTCATTCTTCATCAATGTATTATGAACCGATTTTGTCATAAGCATTATCGTCGGTGCGTGTCCTTTCTTTCTCATCTCATCCATAAAGTCCTGCAGATCATTATAGACTCCCTCGGTAGAGGCAGAAAGATCATACGTTTCAGGAGTAATATTAAAATCAACTTCATATTTTCTCTCACCATCATCATACGTTATCTTACCCTGCGAGATTATCTGAGCGAACATAAGCTCTATTCTACGAGCTATCCTTTTCTTCAATCCTTCCATCTTCGTTGTATAGAGATACGCTTTACTCTTCTCAACATCTGCTACACCTTCGATAACCAGCACAGATGGATCAAATACCTGTGTTAAAACATCCTCCTCAGTTATCTCATCATACTCATAGATCTGAGCAGGCTCAAGAGCCATCTCAGTTATATTCTTCGATACATTCACGGGTTTAGCAGGATCACCTATTTTTCCAAGAGTTGCAACAGTCAT
>QNAU01000229.1 GCA_003641545.1 Thermotoga sp. | reverse complement strand
GGTTTCACAATAAGGGAGGAATCGATTCCGGAGTTCAGAAGAAGGATGAATAAAATTCTATCGAAGTATCCTTCCGAAATATTCAAACCCAAAATTCTCATAGACGCTGAATTGAGTCTCAAAGATTTGAACGAAGATCTGTTGAACATAATAGAGATTCTCGGACCATACGGGCAGAACAACCCCGAACCGATTTTCGTCTTCCGTGATCTCAACATGGAACATTTCAAATTGCCTCAATCGAATTCGGATTTCGTCAAAATGATCGTGAGTCAGGATGGTAGAAAGATGGAGGTTGTCAGCTTCAACGGGTTCAGGTTTGAGGATATGAAATTTTTCAAACCTCAACTTCTGAAGATAGATTTGGTTGGTTCCATAAGGAAGAGATTCGACCATGGCATACCGATAATGAACATCCAAATGATCGACATGAAGTTGAAGGTTGAATCTCCGTTTCTGAATGAGGATGGTAGATTCGTTGCCCAGATATTGAGAAAGGAACACAACGTGTCCAACTCCAGCGAGATCTACCTCGACGATGTTCGGGATTTTATGAGAGACAACCTTTTCAAAAATGAGCTTATGAAAAAATTGGAAGAGCCTTCTGACGTCCTCATGCTCGTCGATCCACGGACCAAGTACTTGATACTGTGCGATGAAGTTCTCAGAAACATAGAAAGCGAGAAAAGGTTGTTGATACTTTCATCCACGAACTTGGAGCTTTACCACGTTTACAACACTCTTAAAAGATTCTTCGGTGGATTCATGGATTACAGGAACTCGATGAACAACGGTTTGAAAAAAGGACTGAACAGCCCCGTCGTATTTTCCACCCTTCCATACTTCTCAAGGTATTCCAATTCATTTTCGAACTTTGATTCACTAATCTTAGTTGAACCTTTCTACTACAATTATGAGAGCCATTTCACATTCGAAAGGATGAAAGAATTCTTGGAGTGGTTGGAAGGTGTATTCGAAAGGATCCTCTTCGTCGGTAGCGTTTTCACCGACAAGAGAGCCCTTGAATTGGAAAGAATATTCGATCCAAGATACGTTGTGAAAGAGATAAACAGAAGAAAGGAAATCGGGTTGATAGATCTCAGAAACACGAGGAACAAGATGGAGTACATAGAAAATTTGATCAGGGAGAATGAAACTCTGGTCATCGTGGTGACTTCACCCCAAAAGACGATAGAGATAGCGAAAAAGTTGGGAAAGAAGTTCCCCGATCTTTTCAAGGTTGGAGGAATAGTTTTGTACAACGAGTATCTCGATCCATCTCACATGAAGAGGATAGAAAACATGTTGAAGAAAAATAGGGTAAAGGTCGTCGTGATGACTCCAAATGTTGTGAATGTACCACTGCAGGACTCGGAGGTGAACGTGATATATTACGATGCACCAAGATTCCCCGATGAACTTTTGACTCCCGTGTACGCTGTGAGCAGTAAGATGGTCGTCATACATCTCCTGTTCGGTGAGGATGATGTTGGAGCAAACATGGAATTGATAAATTCCCTGTTTCCAGACAGATCGAGAATTCTTCAGGTTTGGGGAATGGTGAGAAATTTGAGGCAATCTGGTGAACACCGCGGTGGGGAGAACGAGATCGCTGAGGTTCTGTTCAAACGCGGTATCATATACAGAAAATCCCATCTGAAGATATTCATGAACATATTGAAGGATGTTGGAGCATTTGAGAAGGGATATCTGAACGGTCTCGAAAATTCGCTCAGATATGAAGAGGGAGTGTTGGAGAGGCATTTGGTGAGGAGATTCGGGAATCTACTTGTAGAAAGTAACACGAAGGAATTTTTCAAGTTCATATCCGATCCAAGTTGTGTCACGTTGTAAATCATACTGCAAAGGAGAGAGGAAGCATGGGAACTTACTTGGAGATGAGATATGCTTTGATATTCAGGGATGATTTCGAACTTTTGAGGGCATTTTCAAAGCTCAGGGATAACGGGATGGAAGTGAGTTTGTTCCCATCCCCAGATAGACTTTTTCCAGCATGTTCCCTGCTACTCATAATAGAGATGAAAGACACGGAGAGAAGCATAGAGATATTGAAAATGGAAGGCATTGAACCGATAAGGATCGTTAAGTTGAAGAAGATATCCTCAAGATATGAGTTCGAAGGAATATGAGGGTGATGAAGTGATATTGGCTGTGGATCATGGAAAAAACGTTGGAGTCGCGATGCACGATGGAAAGATCGTAAAACCCGTTGGGGTTTTCGACGAAGAAGGATTGTTCTCCCTGTTGAGAAACATGGATTTTGATGCGGTGGTCGTTGGGATTCCATACAATCTCAAAGGGATGTTTTCCAAAAAAACCTTTGAAGTTGTGAATTTTGCTTTGAAGATCAAGGATGAATTCACGGATAAGAAGGTGTTTCTGTACGATGAGAGGTTCACAACGGTGTATGGAAAAAAGATCTCAGGTATGGATGAGAGGAAATACAGAAGATTCAAGGATGTGATATCCGCAGTTGAGATATTGAGCGATTTTCTGAAATCACAACATCTGGCATGTGAGGTGAACGACGATAAATTCATACAACTCGATGAAAGAATCATTGATAAGATGAAAAACAAGAGAACGGTTGTTGAAGAGATTTTGTTGGATCCAAGGGATGAAAGGTTGAGATCTTTGAATATCGTGTTTTTAACTAATGATCCTCATCATTTCTACCTCTTGGTGGAGAAAGGATACACCGCATATTTCAGAAAGAGTGTTGACGAGCTGGGTTTAGATTATGATTTGGTGTTGAAATACAAAGATGGCAAGATTACTTTGTGCCCGTAGCTCAACGGAGAGAGCATCGGACTCCGGATCCGAGGGTTGCGGGTTCGACTCCCGCCGGGCACATTCTTCATTATCTCTTTCAAAAT
>QNAU01000228.1 GCA_003641545.1 Thermotoga sp. | reverse complement strand
ATCTTGCCACATGGTGATATCGTGAAGGGTGGATGCATGAAATTCATCTTTCAGGAGTGATCTCGTATGGTTAAGGCAGTCTATCGCGAAATAATAGATTATTTGAAGGAAGTGATAAAGAAGAAGAACCCAGGGGAAAAATTGCCGTCGGAGAATGAACTCGCGAGAATGTTCAACGTCAGCAGGATGACGGCACGAAAAGCGGTCGATACCCTTGCACTCGAAGGATACGTTGTCAGAGTCCCGGGGATGGGAACCTACGTTTCGGACATGGCTAAGAGAAACAGGATGATACACGTTGGTGTCGCCATATACGACTTCTCAGATTTGAGGGGACAAACGATGCTCTCATCCATCATAAGAACCCTGCTCCAATTCTCGATGCATCCCATACCTGTGAACATAATAAAGGGCAGGACGAATCGTGAGGAGCTCGAGATACTGCTTGAATTCAACGTTGAGGCGTTGATAATCTCCCCATCACCAAGTATAAAGAACAGCGTATCATTCAAGAAGGTAGTTTCTCGGGGAATACCTATCGTTTTCGTCGACAGATACGTGGATGGGCTCGATTTTCCCTGTGTAACCTCGAACAACCATCACGGAGGTTTCCTCCTGGGAGAACACATGAGGAAAAAGCACGGTGTTAGAAAGGCTTTATTCGTCACCGAGGAGGATCTGAAGGTATCGAGTGTGAGGGAGAGATACGAAGGTTTCAAGGAAGGATTGGATGGTGAAGTGCTTTACTTTGAACTGATGGCGGATAACACAGATCTTTTGATAGAAACTGTGAGAGAAAACAAAATCGATACGATTTTCTTCTGCCACGATCTTCTCGCGGTCAAAGGTATCACCCTGTTGATGAAGAACGGTTTCAGGATACCGGAGGATGTAAAGATAGTCAGCTTCGATGACAGAGCTTTCTCGAAACACGTGATTCCAAATCTGACCACGGTCAAACAGGATTTCGAAAAGATGGGTCGGATGGCAGCTTTGATGATCTCCAAGCTCTTGAAGGGAGAGAAGGTGAACAAGATAGAACACATTCCCGTGGAATTGATAATAAGAAATTCGTGTGGTTGTGAGTGATGAAGTTCAAACCCGAAAAATACTTCAGAAAATTCGATCCGACACGTGATATCCACGAAATCGCGAATGCAATCGAAAATCTGGAAGAAGAGGATGAGGATCTTGGATTGTACGTCCACATTCCCTTCTGCAAAAGTATATGTCCTTTCTGTCCATACAACAAGGTTCTCCATGATCCAGAATTAGAAGAATTGTATGAACACTACCTTATGAAGGAATTATCCTTCTACTCGGACATCGTGAGAAAAAAATTTGAATCTCTCTACTTCGGTGGCGGAACACCGACACTCATGTTGAAAACCATCGAAAGGATCGTGAACATGGTCGATGTTGAGAACGAAAGAGCGGTGGAGTATCTTCCAAATTCCTCACCGAAGGGGGATTTCTCGGCACTCAGATCCATGGGAGTAAATTACGTGAGTCTCGGAATACAATCACTCAACGAAGATGTACTGAGATACTTGAAAAGGCCACATACGGTTGAGGACAACTTGATGACACTGAAAGAATCGAGGAGATTCTTCGAATTCGTCGATGTCGATCTGATATTCGATGCGGTGAAATTCGATGAAGAAACTGTTCTCATGGATGTGAGAAAACTCTTCGAGTTCGATGTCGATCAGATATCTCTGTACCCTCTGATGAGGTTCGGATACACCCCGTTTGGAAAGGGAAAACATGACAGAAAGAAGGAACATGAGATACTGAGGAAGGTGGAGGAGATCGCTGAAAATTATGGATACAGAAGAACATCGGTTTGGACCTTTGGAAAATCCAGAGATAGAAGATACACCTCTATAACACGAGAATTCTATGTAGGAATAGGTGCGGGATCGGCAAGCTATTTGAAGGAAGTATTCTGTGTGAATGGCTTCAATCTAAACAGTTATCTGAAGATGGTGGAAGAAAGCTGTGTATCTGTTTTCATGTGGAAAAAACTCGGTAGATTTGATTCGATGTTGTTCCACTCCTTCTGGAGGTTCTACACGGGTGAGCTGGATTTGAAACGAATCATGAAGAAATTTGGATCTATCTCCATATTGATGGGAATCTTCACGATTATTTTGTCCACGATTGGATTCGCAAGGATTAAAGATGGAAAATGCATTCTAACTTCAAAAGGATTCAACGTATTCCACGATATCGAGAGACACGTAACCTACAAATACATCGAACCTCTTTGGAAATACATGTTAGAATCACGGTAAATTTGGATTTTCGAAAATCCTACAATATATGTTATCATTGAAAAATAAAGAATTTTCCAATTCGTTGTGGAGGGAGGCGATTTAAGTGAAGAAGTTTTTACTTTTTATTGCAGTTTTAACCGTCGGTATAATAATATTCTCCTCATGCGCCGCTGAACTTGCCACAGGCACGTTGACCTTTACCTTCGATACAGCCTTCCTACTACTGGTGGGAGCATTTGGGGTCCTCGGAATTGCATACCTTGTCGTGACGGAAGCGGAATTCCCAGTAAGTTTCACAGTCGGAAATGCCACAATAAGCTTGGATATAGATTTCAGCAGTTCCGCGCCAGGTTTGACCCCTCTGGATCAATCCGAAAATATGGTTTTCTGCGTCAGTCCAAATGAGATCGAGGGGGTTGAGGACTGCCAAGCCAACATCGCTGGTGTCGTTTCCGTGACACCTTATGGTCATCAGGAAGTTGAAATATCGAGCCCAAGAGTTGCCGAGCTTCTGAATCAGGGATATAGAAACCTGTATGTTGGATTCATAGTGAATTCCGGGGATGTTGTCAAAGCCACACTCAAGGAACTGAGGGTGACGGGAAAGTAATGATAGAATT
>QNAU01000227.1 GCA_003641545.1 Thermotoga sp. | reverse complement strand
CTCTGATCGATTCACTCCTGAATGGAGAGATAACCCTGGATGAGTTCTATAAGAAGGCGGATAGGGAAATAAACAGGATGTTGAGGAAGGCTTACAGAAAGAGAAAATGATACAATTTCAAAACCCGTGAAGGGAGGATGAGGAACCCCCTCGCGGGGGTTCCTTTTATAAATTGGAGGGATGAGGAATGAGATACAAATGGTATGTTCCCTACCTTTTCATACTTCCCGCGATGATAGGTCTCTTCGTGTTCAGACTTGGTCCCATATTCTTCGCGATATCCATGGCTTTCACGGATTGGAGTCCATTCGGTTCACCGAGTTTCATAGGTCTTGAAAATTTCATCGATCTCTTCACGTCTCCGGATTTTTGGAGAATACTACTCAACACCCTGTTGTTCAGCGGTATATTCGTTCCATCGATAGTCATATTCTCACTTCTACTCGCTGTCCTTCTGAACCAAGGGTTGAAAGGAACAACAGTCTTCAGGGTAATGTATTTCGCACCTGTTGTGACATCGACGGTCGCGGTTGGAATAGTCTGGAAATGGATATTCAGCTCGGACGTTGGAGCGGTGAATTTCATTCTCAGATCCCTTGGAATATCGAATCCACCTTCGTGGCTGTCGGATGGAAAATACGCCCTAATGGTGGTTGCCTTTGTTTTTGCATGGAAGAGGGTGGGATATTACATGATCATATATCTGGCTGGACTTCAGGATATACCGAAAACATTCGTCGAGGCTGCGATGATAGATGGAGCGAGCAAATTCAAGGTGTTCAGATACATAACACTGCCCCTGATAACACCGACGATGTTTTTCGTGATGATAATGTCCCTGATAGACTCCTTCAGAAATTTTGAAATCATATACACCATGACGAGGGGAGGTCCCGGTATAGCATCAACCACCCTGTCCTACTACGTTTTTCAGAATGCATTCGAACTGTTTCAAATGGGCTATGCATCCAGCATAGCTGTCATGCTCCTTCTGATAGTTGGGACGATAACACTGGTCAATTTCATTTACAGATCGAAGTGGGTCAAATACCAGTATTGACTTTGATCTGAGAGGTGATGAGAATGAAGAGGAAAAAGACGAGTAAGGTGATAATTTACCTAATAATGATCCTCATATCGATAATCATGATCTTCCCGTTCTACTGGATGATCGTTACCTCATTTCAACCTTTGAAAGCCGTTTACAAGTATCCTCCGGAGTTCATACCGAGTGAACCAACCTTCAACAACTACAAGGTCATATTCGGAAAATACAATTTCCTGAGATACACAATAAACAGTTTGTTCGTCGCAACCACGGCGGCGTTTGGTCAGCTCTTCACGTGTTCGCTCGCCGGTTTTGCCTTCGCAAGGATGAAGTTCGTCGGTAAGGAGATATTCTTCGGTCTTCTGCTCGCAACCATGATGGTTCCGATAGAGGTCGTCATAATACCGGAATTCCTTCTGATGAACGCACTGGGATGGATAGATACATACTTGCCCCTGATAGTTCCATCCTTCCTGGTGGGTTCAACTGGAACCTTTCTCATGAGAAGTTTCTACGAAAACGTCCCAAGGGAACTGGAAGAAGCCGCGGTGATAGACGGTGCTGGACCTTTCAGGGTTTACTGGAACGTCTTTCTGCCATTGTCGAGATCGTCCCTATCCGCACTGTTCATAATCTCATTCCTGATAAACTGGAATGCCATGCTCAGACCTTTGATATATTTGAACGATCAGAAAAAATTCACCTTACCCTTGGCACTGATAAGCTTCATGGGAGAGTACTCAGCACAGTGGAATTATCTCTTGGCTGGAGCTGTCGTTTCGGTTCTTCCGATATTCGTCGTTTATGTCATCATGCAGAGACAGTTCATAGAAGGAATAACATCGACAGGGTTGAAGGGATGATACTGGGAATTATAAAAAGCTTGAGAATATGGAACAATGTTCATTCTTCATTCTCAAAGGTTGCAATCAAATCCTCTATTTTCTTGAATGTTTTCGGAACATCTTCTCTTGCAATTTTCCAAATAATTTCCAGATTCACCTTATCGTATCCATGAATTAAAACATCCCTTAATCCCACCATCCCTTTCCAGGGAATCTGAGGGTTATCAAGTATTATCCTCAGAGATAAATTTTTCACAGCCTCACCCATTATTTCAAGTTGTCGAATGACCGCATCCTGAAGAATCTCATTCTTTATAAATTCCTCTTTATTTTTATTTTCCAAGTATTTCATAACTTTTTTCATAGCATCCCTTACATGCTTTAAATAAACAACATCATTCTTCATAAATCAACACCGCCTCTTTCATTACGAACGGTTCTATGTAAGGATCAAGGAAATCCTGAATCGTTATATCAACTTTCATACCTATCTCCTCTGCCACTTTATATTTGAGAGCAAAAAATTCAAATCCCTTCGGGGCATCATCTGAAAATTCCACCAGAAGATCCACATCACTTTTATCACTTGCCTCTCCTCTTACCCTTGATCCGAAGATGTATATTCTTTTCGCCCCATTTTTACGGAGAATTTCAACTATTTTTTCAATTGTTTCCGTTGAAAGTTTGACTTTATCCAAATTTTGAAGCACTTGGATCACCTTCCCTCTTTATTCTTCAACTTTTATCACCCGTCACCATGCCCAATATGTCTAAGAGATCGCTGAGCCCCTCACCCGTCATGGCGGAGAATTCCACGGTGTAATACTCACCGTATTTTGACAAAACGTCCTTGAATACCTTCCTCATCTTGATCCTTTCACCCATCCTCAATTTGTCCACCTTGGTCAGCACTATGGTGAAATCGAAACCGTAATACTTGACCCATTCGAGCATCTTCAAGTCGTTTTCGTTCGGTGGATGTCTCATATCCATCAGAATGAAACACATGG
>QNAU01000226.1 GCA_003641545.1 Thermotoga sp. | reverse complement strand
TATACGCCGGTGAAAAGGCTCTGAAAAAATTTGGAGAACCGCTCCCAAAGGAAACCATCTCCACGATAGAAGAACACTTGGTGGCTGTGAAAGGTCCTTTGACAACTCCTGTTGGGGTTGGATACAGGAGTTTGAACGTTGAACTGAGGAGAAGATTGGATCTCTACGCATGTGTGAGGCCTGTGAAATGGATTGAAGGTGTTGAAACACCGGTGAGACATCCCGAAGCCGTGGATGTAGTCATATTTCGAGAAAACACCGAGGATTTGTACATGGGCGTGGAATGGGAAGCAGAAAGCGATGAAGCTGAGAAGCTCAGAAACTTCCTCATGGATGAATTTTCCGTTCACCTACCGGAAGATGGGGGAATAGGGCTGAAAATCATAAGTAAGCATGGAACGGAGAGGATAACGAAGAAAGCGATGGAATATGTCATATCCAAAGGTAGAAAGAGCCTGACCATCGTTCACAAGGGGAACATCATGAAATACACGGAGGGGTCTTTTTTAAAATGGGCTGAGGAAACCATAAGGAAAAATTACGGAAATCTGGTGATATTTGAAGACGAATTGGATGTGGATGATGGATCCAAGATAACCGTAAAGAACGTCATAGCGGACAACATGTTTCAACAGATTCTTCTCAACCCTTCAGATTACGATGTCATTCTTCTTCCAAATCTCAACGGAGATTATCTTTCGGACGCGGTATCTGCACAAGTCGGTGGAATCGGTCTGATCCCCGGTGCGAACATCGGTGATCTCGTCGCGTTGTTTGAACCAACTCATGGGACCGCGCCAAAGATGGCGGGAAAGGGAATAGCCAATCCAACCTCGCTGATCCTGAGTGGTGCGATGATGTTCGAACACATTGGATGGGAGGAAGTGGCGAACTGTATAAAATTCGGTGTGGAGATGACGATAAAGGATGGAAACGGAACGATCGATTTGGTCAAAGACAAAGAAAGAGCCCTTGGAACGGAAGAATTCGTGGACGAGGTGATAAAAAGGATCCATAGATGATATAATCATCCAAAAAAGGAGAATCGAAAGGATGAGAGTTGGAATCATAGGTTTCTCATCTGATCCGAGGGTCGTTTCACGGGATGAACTTGAGAATTTGCGGGAAAGATGCGAAAAACTCGGAGAAAAGTTGGCAAAGAAAGGATACGTGATCTTCAACGGGGGAAGAGATGGAATAATGGAGATGGTTTCAAGGGGTGTGGAAAGAGCAGGTGGAATATCTGTTGGTATCCTTCCGTTCGATGAGGAATCCGTGAAAGCCAACCCTCACATTTCCGTTCCGATCTACACCGGTTTGGATTATCAGATGCGTTCCCTTTTGATGATGAAGAATGTCGACGTTGTGATCAGCATAGGTGGAGCAGTTGGAACGGCAATCGAGATCTTCTCAGCCTACGCCAATGGAGTGCCAATCATACTCTTCACGGGAACGGGTGGCTGGACAGATAAGATGGCTGAGTGTTTGGGAGAGGATAGATACATAGATGGTAGAAAATTGGCTCCAATCTTCAAAGCCAACGATGTCGACGAAATTCTGAAGATCCTTGAGGAACTCTTCGGATGAATCACGATTTTCATTTGGGACATCATAGTGAAAAAACAGCATATTTCATAATATTTCCGTATATTTCCATTTAATCTCAAATAATTCTGGAATTTCGAACTTGATCTCTTTCTCTCCATGGCGTATAAAATATTAGCAGTTTAAATATGAGAGTGCTAAAAATGATGATACAGGGGAGGGATGCGGATGACGGTCAAACCGCTTGGCGAAAGACTACTCATAAAGCCGATCAAAGAGGAAGAGAAGGGTGAAGGTGGAATAGTTCTTCCAGATTCTGCCAAGGAGAAACCACAGAAGGCGGAAGTTATAGCGATTGGGAACAAGGTTGAGGATCTCGATGTGAAAGTTGGAGACAAAGTTATATTCTCCAAATACGCTGGGACGGAGATAAAGATCGACGAGGAGGATTACATAATAATCGATTCCAGCGATATTCTGGCGAAGATTGAGTGAATGAGGAGGTGAATGATATGCCCAAGATTTTGAAATTCGACGAAGAGGCGAGAAGATCCTTAGAGAGGGGAGTTGACAAGGTTGCCAACGCTGTGAGAATAACACTCGGTCCAAAAGGTAGAAACGTTGTTCTTGAGAAAAGTTGGGGTTCACCGACTATAACCAACGATGGGGTGAGTATTGCTAAGGAGATAGAGTTGGAGGATAAATTTGAAAATCTCGGTGCTCAGCTTCTCAAAGAGGTGGCATCGAAAACGAACGATATAGCAGGTGATGGAACCACAACAGCGACCGTTTTGGCTCAGACCATGATAAAGGAAGGACTCAAGAACATAGCAGCTGGTGCAAATCCCGTGCTCATAAAGAGGGGAATAGACAAGGCTGTGGAAGTGGCAGTTGAGGAGATAAAGAAACTGAGCAAGAAACTCGAAACGAGGGATGACATTTCACATGTCGCGGCGATAAGTGCGAACGATGACAGTATAGGTGAACTCATAGCAGAGGCTATGGACAAGGTTGGAGAGGATGGAGTCATAACGGTGGAGGATTCGAAGACCCTCGAAACTTACGTTGAGTTCTCAGAGGGTATGAAATTCGACAGAGGATACATATCACCGTATTTCGTGACCGATGCGGAGAGAATGGAGGTTGTGTTGAAGGAACCTTACATACTCATAACCGACAGAAAGCTTTCCAATGTGAAACCGTTGGTTCCAATACTTGAAAAGGTCGCGCAAACGGGTAAACCCTTACTCGTCATAGCGGAGGATGTGGAAGGTGAGGCTCTCACCACCTTGGTTCTGAACAAACTCAAGGGAACTCTCGAATCATGTGCGGTGAAAGCTCCTGGATTCGGTGAGAGAAGGAAAGC
>QNAU01000225.1 GCA_003641545.1 Thermotoga sp. | reverse complement strand
ATGACGAGAATGAGCAGGGAAGAGGCGTACGAATTGTACAAAGAACACGAGGGAAAGGATTTCTTCGAAAAATTGATCGAATTCGTAACGAGAGGGCCCGTGGTTATGATGGTCATAGAAGGACCAAGAGCGGTTGAAGCAGTTCGAAACCTCGTTGGAAAGACGGATGGTGTTCAAGCTTCCGCTGGGACTATAAGGGGAGATTTTTCGTTATCGACCCGCGAGAACATAGTCCATGCATCTGACAGTTCCGAGAGTGCCAGACGTGAGATAAAGATATTCTTCAAGGAAATCGACCTCTGAGTCCACCGTTCAGGTGAGCAAGGTGAAATTGATGATCAAGAGGAAATGGAAATTGATAATTCTCCCACTCATTTCTGTTGTGGTGATCATCGTACTTTTCCTTTACATCTCAGCAAGTTGGAAAAGAACCAAGGTTGGAATACTGATATCCATGACGGGGAAATATTCCGAGGTTGGTTCCCACATGGCTGGGGGATTGGAGATGTTCAAACTCGAGAACCCAGATTCCGATTTAGTGCTGATCTTGAAGGACACCCAGGGAGATCCAGCGATATGTGCCAAACTTGCGGAAGAATTGATAAGAAAAGAACACGTGAAAGTTTTGGTAGGTGAAACCACATCGAAAAACACCTTGGAATTGGTGCGCACCGCCGAGAAATACGGTGTTCCCGTTCTCATACCCAGACCTGTAATCTACGATCTTGATGATTATGACTGTGCCTTCGAACTTGCCCCAGATGTTTACGATGTTTCGAAGGTTGTGATCGCTACCTTGAAAAGCCTCGTTGGAAAAGATGGAAGGGTTCTGGTTGTTCACGATGAGGGCAATGACTACTCACGTAAATTGACTAAAAATCTGGATTCAAATTTGAAGGAAATTGGGTATTCGGTGAATCCCGTTTCGGACATCTCCAGGTGGAGGAAGGATGATTTCAACAAATACTCCGCGATCGTGGTGCACAGGAAGTATTCTGTAGAGATGGCTAATATTGTGAAGAGAATTCTTTCTTTGGGATACGGTGGAAGGATAATCGTGGCATCCGCCAAGTTGGAGTTGATGAAGGAATACTTAGGTGAAAAAACGGAAGGAATATACTTCATAGATTACAGATTCAGATACACCGAAGAGGGGGATAGATTCTCAAAGAAATTCTTCGAATTCTTCGGAACGAGGCCGTATCTGAGCGCGGTTTTGATGTACGATTCCCTCAGCTACATCGAGTTTCTTGTGAAAGAAAAGCGGGGAATCCCACTGAAGGAAGCCATCAGAAATACACCATACAGGGGAATCGCAGGTTACATAGGAAATGAAACGGATAGAAAATCGTTGCTGATTCCCGTCATCTGTACATCGAAAGGGGTCAAACCGCTGGACAGATTTGGAAGGTGAAAAGATGAGAATCTGTCTGAAATTTCTTAAGATCTCGCTTCCATTCTACATCGTTTTTCTGATCATGGTATACGCGATCGTTCTGATGATCATAACGAACGAGTTGATAAACAACGAAATGAAGAACATAGCCAGCATAGGAAATTTCGTCCATAGGGAATTGAACATGTTGAAATCCGTTCTTTCTCATCACATCAAGGAGATGTTGGAAAATCCGGAGGTTCATGTCCCTGTCGGAGCCATCACATTCGTTCTGCACGCGAAAAATGGGGAGGTTGTGGAAACCTTTGGGAATTCCCCCCTGAAACCCGGAGATCCCATATCCATCATCGAAAAATTTGAAGAAGGTTTCACGGTGTCGGAATCGAACGTGTTTTCAAGTTACCTTCTGTTCGTGAAAAAAAGTGGGGGGGAGTACATAGCAGGCATAGATGTTCTGAAAATGCTACCCAACTGGATATTCAATTTTGAATCCTTCAAGATCATCGGAAGGAACGGGGTGGTTATATTCGATTCATCGAGCCTCTCCGGAGGGGTCAACCTCGCGGTGTATGATCTGACGGTGATGGATCTCATGAACAAGAACTTCATGAAGAAAGGGAACAAATTGATGTTCGTTTCAAAACCCATATATGGCATCTACATCGTGGGTGAGTTGACGACTTCGAGGTTGATGAAGATGATCTTCGATAAATTCAAGTTTTTGTTCTTCGTATCACTGATAGCCATAGGATTTCTGCTGATATCGAACTGTTACATACTGCAGAAGGAGATCGGTAAATCCATAAAGCATTTGAATTCGATCTTGACCTTCGACTCCAGTGTTTCGGAAGAATCCGGGATGATAAAAGGTCTGCATGATCAGATATTAGAAGCTTTCAGAAAAAGAATAGAACATTTCAGAGCGATATACACGTTCATGCAGAAACTTTATCAAATCGATGGAACTGAAGTGAATCCTGAGGAAGGTTATGAAAATGACGTCAAAAGAATATTCAAGGTGGTGGCTGAAAACAGCGGAATAATTTTTCCAAATGTTCGTGCCATCGCACTCTATGTGAGAAAGGGAAAGAAATACAAGATTTCCGATGTGTCGGGAAAAGGAGAGATTTTCCAAACTTTGAAAATCATCGAACCTGATGAAGTCGAAAAATTCGTCGAGAACGCCCCATTGAATCTTGAAATGGTGAAAAGAACCTTGAAACACGGAACCTTATCCGATCTGGAGGATCTGAACTTTTACTCTCTCGTGATCATGGATGGAAAAATAGCGGTTGCGGTCATACTGATGGCATCTGAGAAAACTGGAACGGAGGATCAAGAGGAATTACTCAAGATAATCTGGATGGAGATAAACATGGCTTACTCGAGGTTGAAGAGGATAAGGTTACTTCACAAATATTCATCGATGGATTATCTGACGAACATTCCGAACAGAAGGTTCTTCATGGAGAGATTGAGAGAGGAGATACACAGGGTGGAAAGAATTGGAGGGGTTTT
>QNAU01000224.1 GCA_003641545.1 Thermotoga sp. | reverse complement strand
TTCTGAGGGTGCATGATGTCGAGGAGACGCGAAGGGCCCTTGATATTGCGAGGGCCGTTGTCGAAGCTCCGACGAGATGGGATGGTTAGTCTTTCTTTTCTCTCCCTTCAGTCCTTTTGGTACGGAACATCAATCTGAAGAGACTCCCTTTCGTGTGATCCCCTCTTACCCTGTCCCTGACCTCTATCGTGGCTCCGTATCTGTCTGCCAGTTCCTTGACAAGATGAAGACCTATCCCTGTCCCCCTGATCCTTTCATTTTCGAGGAATTCGAAGCGCTGAAAGATCCTCTTCTTGTTGTGGTCCGGAACACCGCTTCCCCAGTCTATGATGTCGATGATGACGGATTCGCCTCTGCCGACCGATCTTATATTGACCCGGATCCTTGCCCTCTCTCCATTCTGGAACTTGATCCCGTTGTGAAGCAGGTTCACGAACATCTGTTCCAGGAACGGTTCCGCAAGTATCCTGATGTTCGGGTCGTTGCATCTGATCTCGATATCTATCCTTTTCGAGGGGAACATGGTTCTGACGATCTCTGCAGCCTTTTCCATCATTTCCCGAGGATCGGTGGGTGAGAGCTCCACAGTTTTTCTCTTCATTCTGGAGATCAGAAGGACGTTGTTTACGAGTGTTATCGACCTCTTGATCCCTTCCCTGGCAATGTTGAAGGCTTTCTCCCGTCCGGCAGGGTCGTTCCGCTTCATCTCGAAGAGCTGAAGGGAAGTATCTATGCCCTGGTGAAGGTTACCGATATCGTGGCTCAGGAGATCCAGGTAGAATTCCGCCCTCTTCTTTTCCTCCTTAGCTTCATTCTCCATCCGCTTTCTTTCGTGTATCTCCCTCAGCATCCCGTCCCTGTAGGTTTCGATCCTCCGGGACATTTCCCTGAAAGATCTCGACAGCTCTCCTATCTCATCCTTCCTCGATGAGCCCGGAAAATCCCTGGGGAAGCTGTCACCCTCGATACCCCTCACGGTGTCCGTCAGCTTTTCCACCGGTCGTATCGTTTTGTATCCTATCCATGCTCCCAGCAGGGATGCCGTAATCAGTATAATGATGGTTATCATTGCAAATCGGGATATGATCCTCGAAGCACTGGCATCCAGATCCCTGGATTCCATGCGAATGGGCTCGATTATCTCCTCCCTGTCGACAACGATGCAGATAGACCAGTTCACGAGGCCTATGGGAGAAAAGGCCATGAACTTCTCACCGGTGCTTGTCGTTGGGCCGTAGTTGAACCCCCTGTTCGTTTCGTTCGAGTATCTTTCAGTCTGTCTCACGGACAGTTCGACGATATCTCCCTTCCCCTCACGGATCATCTCTATCGCATGGAGAAAATCCACGTTTTCCGTGGATGAATAATCTTCCGTCCTAACCTTCTCCGTCCAGTCGATATCAGTGTCAAGATCCTGTGAAAGGATCATCTTACCCTCTTCGTTCACTAAGAAGGAATACGATGTGGAATAGGGGCCGGTCCTGAACAGGTCCTCTACAATGGTGTCTATCTTGATGTCGGCTCCGATAACGAAGAGGAGGTCCTTTCCGTCACCGGAAAAGAGAGGTGTGCTCACGGTGACCATCAATCCGAGCCCCCTTGCATCCGCATATGGTCTCGTTATGATCGTCGAACGTGCCATGACGGTGGGTGTGAACCATTCCCTCTTGGTGCAGTTGAATCCGATGAATCCGAGCGATGGTGCGGCAAACACCGACTCGCTCTCATCGATTGTCCTCCATGATCTCTCCCTTCCGACGAATATGGATTCGATGGAGGGATTCTTCTCCCTGAAATTCCAGATGAGCTCCTGACAAGGGACGGGGAATCGTTCCATGTGCCATTTAGAGTTCCGCGAATGCTTCCTTTCGCCGTCATATCCACGGTCCCTATGATCTCACCCTCGAGAGAACCGGTCATCACACCTTCCATTAAACCCCGGAAAGTTCCACTGATAAGGACCCCCGGGTCCCTTCCGGAAGGATCTCCCGATACTTTCAGATCCACGTATCCGTCGATGTATCTCTCCATCCCCCGGAGCGAGATCGGCTCTCCGGATATGGTACCGCTCAGGGTGGATTCGTTGTCGGAGGAGATGTTCCCCTTCAGATATCCGTTCATCCTTCCGTTGAAATAGGTCCATTCCACCGGAACGGAATCTCCCGATGAGATGGTGGCCTCCGTCATGGACCCTCCGAGTTGACCTGCCAGATACACATCGATCCTGCAGCTCAGCAGTCCACTTAGGGAGGCGTTCAACTCTCCTTCAATTTCCATGAAGGACCCCGTTTCGTTCAGGTTCCATTCTCCTGAAGGGTTGCTGTGCCTCTCCTCGATCGATCTCACGGTTTCCGCCATTGCCTCAATGGTATCGAAGATGTTCCGGAAATATCTGTCCGCTTCCTCACCCCTCTCTCTTGCCAGATCCAGAAGTTTGGTCTTTTCCTTCTCGATTATGTTCTTGGAGCTTTTCTCGATGGCCGTGTCCTTGATCTCATCCATTGACAGGTTCCCGAAAAAACCCATGGATATCGATGCGAGCAGCACAAAGAAGGAGACCAATACCATAACCCTTGTGAGGAATCTCATGCAGGGAACCCCTTACCATTGTCGAACCGGCCGTTTATATATCCTTGAACCCTTACGAAAATGATAACAAGTCCGTTACATTATATAAATACCATTCAATTTGATTTCCGTTTGATGATAACATCGGAAAGGGAACGAATGAACACTTTCCAGGCTTCCCGGGGGTATCATCACGAGTGCGAGGATAATGACTATCGATATCAGGGATTTTCCATGATTTTATCTCAAAAAACGTTATCCGATCCTGACGGTTTCACTCTCTCGATCATTCCCGCATCGGGGTTGCATTCAGGTTTTCCGCAATCATTTTTTCGATGCCTCATCAATG
>QNAU01000223.1 GCA_003641545.1 Thermotoga sp. | reverse complement strand
TGGGATTGTTCTCAGGATGAGAAAGTGGGATGATTCACGTATTCCACCTTTTCTTTGTTTTTTGCTTTCACTCTGAACCTTTCTTTCATCATCTCACTTTGTTTGGAATACAATTGGTAAAAATCTTCATGTCCATCTGCGTAATGATGGAACAAACAGCATTCAGCAAACAAGTGATGGAGGATACATAGTAGCAGGCTGGACAATGTCAAACGATGGAAATGTGAGTGGAAATCATGGATCGGCTGATTTCTGGGTAGTGAAACTCAAATAAAAGGTAGGATCCCTGCGAGTATGTATTTCTCCGTGTCGTTTGTTCCAAGTGCTATGAAACGCATGATCGCAGATGGACATGAAGATATTTACCAGTTTTGGAGGGGGCTTCTCAACCTTTTATGGCTCCCGCGCTGAGCCCTTCTATTATCCTCCTTTGGAATATCAGAACGAGTATTATGAGTGGCACGGTGACGATGACTGATGCTGCCATTATCTGTCCCCAAGGTATCTCGTACATGGATCTTCCCTTGAACAATGCTATCGCAACTGGAACGGTGTAGAGGTTTGGTTTCTGCATGAAGGTCAGAGCGAATAGAAATTCATTCCACGCGGAGATAAATGTCAGCAGACCAGTTGCAACCAATCCGGGAGCTGCCATGGGGAGGACAATCGTGAAGAGTGTTCGCGCATGTGAACATCCATCTATCGCAGCAGCTTCCTCGATGGATTTTGGGAGTTCCCTGAAAAAGTTCTGCAGAACCCACGTTGTCAAAGGGAGTGTCATGGCTGTGTATGGCAGTATCAAGCCGAGGTAGGTGTTTATCAACCTCATCGATCTCAGGATTATGAAGAGAGATCCAAGGATGGATATCTGAGGAAACATGCTGACCGCCAGTATAGAAGTCATAACAGTGATCTTCCCTCTGAATTTGAATCTGGCTATGGCGTATCCTGCGAGAGACCCGAAGGTAAGGGTCAGTATCGTTGTGGTTCCAGCCACCACAACGCTGTTCAATATGTTCACATGGAATGGTCTTTCCTTGAACACCTTGACGTAATTTTCGAAGGAAGGCTTTTTCGGAACAAGAGATGGATTCGGCTCAAAGAGCTCTCTGTCGGTCTTCAAAGATGAAACTATAGCCCAGTAGAACGGAAAGAAACACCAAATAACCACGAGTATCACGAGAATATAGAACAAAAGTTTTCCCACTTTCTTCATTTCCCTTCATCCCTCTTCCATCATTCGAGTTGAAGCCTCAGGGATTTTATGTATATCACCGCAAAGATGGATATCAGCAGGAATATGATCACCGAAAGGGCTGATCCATAACCAAACCAGTTTCCGGTGAAGGCTCTATCCATCAGTAACACCCTGTTGTAAACCGCTAATGTTTCCGTTCCGAGGCTTCCACGCGTCATGATGTAAACCACGTCGAAAACTCTGAGAGCATCCAGACTTCTGAATATCAGAGCGACTGCTATCGTGGATCTTATCATCGGAAGTGTTATCCTGTAAAATCTCTGGAAGATGTTCGCTCCATCTATCTTCGCCGCCTCGTATAGTTCCGATGGTATGACCTGAAGACCCGCAAGTATCAAAAGAGCCATGAAGGGTGTGGTTTTCCAAACATCCACCGCTATTATCGCGTTCATCGCGGTTTGAGGAAGACCAAGGATGGGTGTTCCAGGTTCTATCAAACCGATCTTTTCGAGGAGTCTGGTCATTATTCCGAACTGATCGTTGAACATCCATCTCCACATCTGTGAGGAAACGGCGGTCGGTATAGCCCATGGAACGAGAACAGCAGCCCTCACGAGACCTCTGAGTGGAAAATCATGGTTCAAAAGCAGTGCTATACCTATTCCAAGGATGGTTTCAAGTGTCACGGAAACGATCGTGAAGTATACGGTGGCTTTCAAAGCTGAGAGAAATCTCGGGTCTCTGAAGAGATCGATGTAATTTCTCAATCCGACGAATTTTCTGATGCTATCGGGTCTCAAGCTGAAATCATAGAAACTATCGTAAAAGGTTTTGAACAGAGGGAAAAAGGCTATCATGGATATCACAAAGATCGTTGGAAATATGAAGAGCCAAACTTTGAACCCTCTCACCTTCAAGAAACTATCCCCCTCATGAAAAAGATGAAAAGGGGCGGAGAAACTTCTCCGTCCCCTGAAATTCCCATCCCACTCATTTGCTCTGTATTCTTTCCAACTCCTTAGCCATCTCCTTTATGGCTTTCTCGACAGGCATTTGGCGTGTCAAAGCTGCATGGACATACTTTTGTATCACATCTGAAAGTTCGCTGTATTTCGGTGTTCTCGGTCTTGGAAGGGCGTTTATGAACACATCGAACAATTTGACCATGAACGGGATCTTCTTTGCGAGCTCTGGATTCTGGTAAACCGCTTTTCTCGTGGGATTCTGTCCCGCATTCAAAGCTTTGAACAACTGCTGATCGTAACTCGTGAGGAACTTTATGAGTTTCTTCGCTGCCTCGATTTCCTCCGGAGTCGCATTCTTGTTTATCGCTAAATTCCATCCACCGAGTGTTGCTGCTCTCTTTCCACTCGGTCCAGCTGGAAGTGGACAAACTCCAACCTTGCCCTTTATCGGCGATTCATCCGAGTTCACGAGAGCCCATGCGTATGGCCAGTTTCTCATGAACACAGCTTTACCGCTTTGGAAGATTCTTCTCGCATCCTCTTCCATGTAGGTTGTCACCCCAACCGGGGTTATCTTATGTTTGTATATCATATCCACCATGAACTGGAGGGCTTTTATGGCGTTCGGATCATCTATCACGACCTTACCCTTGTCATCGAGAACATCCGCTCCGAAGGACCAAACGTATTCCATGAAATCGCAGACAAGTCCCTCGTATCTTGCACCCTGCCAGACGAATCCATTTATCCCTTCCGCCTTTCCTAT
>QNAU01000222.1 GCA_003641545.1 Thermotoga sp. | reverse complement strand
TCACATTCAGACGAAATCCATGATAAAGATGAGAATGATCCAGCCCAAGGTCGAGGAAATAAAGAAGAAATTTAAGGATCCACAAATACAACAGCAAGAGCTGATGAAACTTTACAAGGAGGAAAAGATGAATCCAGCCTCGGGATGTCTTCCACTCCTGATACAGATGCCGATATTCATACTCCTGTTCGCAGTTATAAGATATTACAAGGAGAGTTTCGCTTTCAGTCCTCCATTTTTGATATGGCCGGATCTGTCGGTGGGAGGATTCAAGGAAAACATACTCTTAGTCATAATAGATGTGATAATATCCTTCTACAACGCTTTAATCTCCAGCAACGACAAGAGATCCGCTCGTCAGTCCGTCATAATGGGAACCGTCTTTCCATTCCTCTTCATATCCTTCCCGGTTGCACTCTTCTTGTATTACACAGTGGGAAGCGTTATACAGTTCGGTGCAACCTATTATGTTCACAGAAGATACAACATAAAAGGTATCACCGTGAAAGAATTCTTCGGATTGGAAGATAAAAAGAAAAAGAAGAGGAAGAGAAGGAAAAGATGAGGAGAGTCAATTCATGGAGGAGAGGATAGTTTCTCCCGAGCCTTTGGAAGGAGACAACTCGATGATCAACCTCCGTCCAAGAAGGCTCGGAGAATTCATAGGTCAAGAAGCCGTGGTCAGGAAATTGTCCATAGCGATAGAATCTGCCAAGATAAGGAGGGATACCCTCGATCACGTTCTCCTCGTTGGGCCCCCGGGTCTTGGAAAAACCACCTTAGCTCACATAATAGCGAATGAAATGGGATCGAACATATACGTTTCGAGTGGCCCGGTAATCGAAAAGCAAGGTGATCTTGCAGCGATACTAACATCCTTGGAAAGGGGGGATGTTCTTTTCATAGATGAGATACACAGGTTGAACAAGTCAGTCGAGGAAATACTCTACACAGCCATGGAGGATTACGCAGTCGACGTCATGATAGGTAAAGGACCCAGTGCGAGATCGATAAGGTTGAGTTTGAACAAATTCACGCTCGTGGGAGCGACGACGAAGAGCGGGCTCTTAAGCTCACCCCTCAGGAATAGGTTCGGCATGACGCTCGAACTCGATTATTACAGTGTTGAGGATATAGAGAAAATAGTGGAAAGATCATCAAGATTACTCAACCTCAAAGTTGAGAAGGATGCGATTCGGGAGATAGCGAAAAGATCGAGAGGAACACCAAGGATAGCGAACAGACTGCTCAAGAGAATCAGAGATTTCGCGGTGGTCGAGGGAAAGAAGGTCGTGGATCTCGAGATCACCAAGAAAGCCTTGGAAATCCTTGAAATAGACGAATACGGTTTGGATCCCATGGACAGGAAGATAATAAAAACCTTACTTGAGAATTTCAAGGGTGGTCCAGCTGGAATAGAAGCCATAGCTGCGTCCATAGGAGTGGAACCAAATACGATAAGCGAGGTCTACGAACCCTTCCTCCTCCGCGAAGGATTCATAGTGAGAACACCGAGAGGAAGGGTCGCGACCCAGAAAGCCTACAGACTCATGGGTTATCTGTCATGAATAGCCGTGTTTCAGAATGAGCCTCATGAAGAACGGCAAACCTCTTTTGAACAATCTGATTGGAGAACTGTAGATTTTGAAATATGCCTTTATGAAAAGTTTCCTCATTTCTTCTGGTGTGAAATTCGGATGTTTGAAAACTAAATGGGTGCCGTCGAAGAGTTTCCAGTTCTTCGTGAGTAATCTATCTTTCAACTTCTCAAACAACTTCGTTCCGGGATATGGTGTCAGGACGGATATTTGGATTATGTCTATCCTCAGCTTTTTCGCAAATTCTATCGTTTTTTCGACCATCGTCTTCGTTTCGTTCAGGGCACCTATTATGAAACTACCAAATACCTTTATCTTGAATTTTTTCAGAAGTTTGACCACGTCGAAAGCAATGTTCGGTTTGAGATTCTTCTTGTATTCATCCAGAACTTCCTCATTTGCACTCTCAAAACCGATGAACAACATCTTACAACCTGATTTTGCCATGGCTTCAACCATATCTTCATGACCGAGAAGTTCATCCGCCCTTGAAAAAGCCCACCAACTGAATCTAAGATTTCTCTTGATCATCTCCTCCGACAATTTCATGACTCTTTCTGGAAACAATGTGAAGTTGTCATCGAAGAATATGACGGATCCGTATCCATACTTATTCTTGAGAATTTTCAGTTCCTCCACGACATTCTCTACACTTCTTTTTCTTATCCTTCTTCCCATGAACTGAGATGCGGAACAGAATTCACAAGCGAATGGACAACCGCGGGAAGTTATGATGCTGGTGGCTGGTTTACCATCAAACTTGAATCTGTATTTCTTCATATCGAAATTCTCCCTGTCCGGAAATGGTAATTCATCGAGGTTACCTATGAAGACAGGGGTGTTCACTCTCAACTTTCCATTTTCCATGAACGCTAATCCTCTCACATCGGCAGGATATCTTTCTCCCTTTCTCAGATTATCGAGCAGTTCTTTGAACGCTACCTCCCCTTCACCTATCACAACGTAATCAGCCAAATTTTCGTTGAATATCTCTTCGATCGCGAAACTTGGATGTGGTCCCCCCATGACAACGATCTTTCCTATTTCCTTGGCTAATTTCGCTATCTTCACCGCTTCCGGAAACCTGACCGTGTCGGAGGAAATCCCAACGACATCCGTATCCTTCATCAACTCAGCGAGGTTCACATCTTCAACATTCATGTCGATCAGTTTCACATCATATCCATTGCTTCTGAGATAAGAACTTATGTAGAACAAACCGAGAGGGGGAAAGATGGCACCAAGTTTGTAGTAATAACCCTTATCAGGTGGATTGATGAGGAGAACCTTCATTCTATCACACTCCTTTCATCCCATTTCCTTCTGGAAAATCTATCCAGTAT
>QNAU01000221.1 GCA_003641545.1 Thermotoga sp. | reverse complement strand
CCGCTTGAATCCAAAACATAAAGTTTTCCATCGAACATGTTCGCATGGATCTTTTCACCGACGTAAACGATGGATGACGACGGCTCGCTTAGGATGTCGGTCAGCAAGGTGATTTCATTCTCCATAACAACGTAGATTCCGTAATCGGAGTTCAGGAATCTGAATTTACCACGTTCGGTTGGAAACTCGAATATTCGGTTGGTTTGATAGTTCAATGGAAGGTATCTCTCACCCGTTGAGATCTCCAGTTGAAGCATTTTGGTGGATTTTTTAGATTCAGCTTTCGTCCCGGTTTCAGTGATCTCTTCCACGATGGTCGGTGTTGGAAGTATTTCACATCCGGGAGATGCGGTTCTCTCTATGAAAGTATCGTCCTTGAAGACGTACTCCTCAGGTTCCTTCAAACCTCCTTCGAGGAATTCCTTTATTTTATCGAGAACCTCCGGTTGGAGGTAAATATCGCTGAAGGAATGAGGGAATTTCACACAGTCCATCTTTCCCTCATAGCATGCGCTGTTCGTGGTCACCACTCCATCACCGGAACCTTCTATGAACTCCGGATACAACTTCTCAAGTTCGGTTCCGGTGATTCTAACGGTAAAGCTGGGGGTGGTTCCGGATATGGCGAGGTAATCTACGTCTTTCCTCAAACCGAACGAGTTCAAAATGTGGATGAAATCGCTGTCGGGTTTGAGATCCACCCAGAAAACGTTCACCTTTTCTAAGTAATCTAAGGCATTTTTGACGAGGAATCTTATGGAATCTGGATCCGTTCCGTATATCTCAGCCAAGGCATCGGGAGATTTACCGTAGAGCAGATTCAGGTACACCGGATTCGCTAAATTCGTTCCCAAATTCGGTACATCGACGAGAACCACCCTTCTGACATTCGTCACGGTGGGATCACTCTCGATGGCGTATCTTATCAACAGTCCTCCTATTCCATGCGCAACCACGTCGAATTTGTAAGGAAATCTCTTCAATTCGGTAGCCAGCCTTTTGGCTTCATATATCAAATAATCACGCTTGTTTCTTTCGAAGAAAGCTTCAGCAGCATCGGTGTAAACCTTCGGTCTGGTCGATTTCAACGGATATCTGTAAACCCATATGCTCCTGTCGGGGAAGATGAACTCCCATATGTTCTTCCCCTGTGGATTTTCGTTCGTTCGAGTTTTCGGTATCGCACCGACGAAATTCCCATCTATTCCCGGAATTATCAACACAGGTGGTTTGTATGAGGGGGGACGCTCTATCATGTTCCTTATCCCCATCACGAATTCTTTGGGACTTCCCGCGGAGAAACCGATTATCGACGTGTGGAACACCTTAGCTTCTATATAAACCCCTCTATCATCTTCCTTCATTTCACAACCGTATATCCTCCTGAGGACATCATCATCCGATTTCATGTATCCCAAAAAGAGGTTAAAACTGTCGTTTCCGAGATAGTATTTCCTCGGTATCCTGTATCTCAGGGTCAAAGGAATCAGAGCCAATTCTTCTCTTCCATCCTTGGGAACCACTTCGTAAACTTCCTCGAGAAAATTGGATTTTTCGACGATTCTTCTGTATCTCTCCGAATCCCTCGGTATCTCCTTTATGAGGAATCGTTTTCCGGTTGGGAAAGCCCCTGGTGGAACGATTATTTCAAGTCTGTTTATGGTGACGGGAGCCTTACGCTTCTCTTGAGTTTGAACCACGACAACCTCTTTCCTACCGAATATTGCGAGAATCACCACCAAAGCGACAACTGCTCCCACGATCAACAAAGAAAGAAGCCTGTGGGAGGAGATGAATCCCATAATCTTTTTCACGATGTTCTTGAGCTTATCAGATTTCAGAATTCTGGAAATCCCTTTCAACTTGGGCATATTTCATCCCTTCATCTTCTTTCGATCTCCTCTTTCACTCTTCTCAGAAAGCCCACGAGTTTCCCAAATTTTCCCGTTTCTTTGAGCAGTTCCACCGCTTCCTCATAGATACCGTTCGCAATTTCCCTTGCCTTTTCTACTCCAACCAATCTGGGAACCGTTGGTTTGTCCATGACTTCATCTTTTCTCGGCGTCTTACCAATCTCTTCGAATGTTCCAATCAAGTCCTTCAGATCGTCGTATATTTGAAATGCCACTCCGAATTTTCTTCCTATCTCATCCATTATATTCTCAAGTTCCTCATCCCCGATGCATATTATGGGTGAAGAGAAGGAGAAGCTGAACAAAGCTCCCGTTTTTCTTTCATACATCTTCAATACCCTTTCCAGATCTGGTTTTTCATACTTTCCCGTCATGTCTATATCCTCAGCCTCTCCACCTATCATCCCATTCACTCCCGCGGATTCGAGCAATTTCATCTCGAGTTTCAGTTTCGTCGATTCTTCGATTTCCAGATCGTTCAACACCTTCATCGACAACAGTATTAGACCATCTCCAGCAACGAGAGCCATTCCTTCACCGAAGATTCTGTGGCAAGATGGTTTACCACGTCTGTAATCATCATCATCTATGGCGGGGAGATCATCGTGGATGAGCGAGGCGGTGTGGATCATTTCTACCGCTATCCCCAAATTTATTAGAATCTCCTCGGAAATCCCAAGTTCAATCCCGGTGTTGTACACGATTAGTGGCCTCAGTCTCTTTCCACCTGCGAGAAGGGAGTATTTCATCGCATCCAGCAATTTTGGATACACGTTCTTTCCATATTCTTCTATCCTCTCCTTCAATTTCGATTCTATCCGTTTTCTGATATCATCCACGGTGTATCACCCCTTTGTTTTTTAGTATAACATCACTCCCACATCCTCTTGTATTCAAGGCAATTCTTCCGACGATTTGGATTCGATGCCTCGAAATCGCGAGCGAATTTTACAACGTCTCCATCCATGGCAGAATCCTTCATCCAGTATCGATAAACCATAGCAAAGATCGGATTCTTATGGAAAGATTCCACAATTTTAAAGAACCCTT
>QNAU01000220.1 GCA_003641545.1 Thermotoga sp. | reverse complement strand
TCGGATATCAGGATAAGGACGTATCTGAACGACATACTGCGGGGAGCTGAAATAGTTGAGGAAAAGGTGATAGCCGAACCAACTGAACATGATTACGGTTTGTACAAGGTGAGGATGGCTGTGAGATGGGATGGAGGAATAGGAATATACAACAAACTTT
Organism: Thermotoga sp.; assembly: GCA_003641545.1. Classification (GTDB taxonomy): domain Bacteria; phylum Thermotogota; class Thermotogae; order B21-G9; family B21-G9; genus B21-G9. The sequence goes on along the minus strand of QNAU01000220.1, from coordinate 2,805 downwards.
CTGAGTATCTCTCCGACGTGGAATCAGATGAGCTCTACCTCGGTGTTTCCAACTTAAGGATTGAAGGTTCCAAGAAAATCTACACCGGTTTGATAATAGACGCAACCGGTTTTGGGATAAAACCAGCCATATTTCCGAAGATAGTGGACAAGGAAGGTAGGGTGATATACACTTACGATATCGTGGAAGACGATGTTAGAAAGAAATATTCCATAGTTGAATACAAGCGTTCATTGGCGGAAGCGTTGTGGAGCGACAGAGTCGGAAGTGAGCCACTCATAGTGGGTGTGAAAGCGGTGAAGAATAACGGATCCATCATAATACTCGATGAATCCGCCGTGAAAGAGATATTGAAATCCATATCACTCTACAACTATTTGAAGGATGGAAAGGTGGTCATCGTCACGGGAAGACCATGAAGATTTTTTCCAACATCGCTTTGGATTTGGGAACATCCAAAATTCTTGCTTATTCGAAGGATGGTAACCTCATCATGAACGAGGCAACTTTCATTACACTCGATGAGGATGGTAACGTAATCGAAGTTGGCAACAACGCAAAGAGAATGTTTGGAAGGGTTCAGAACGATGTGAAAGTAATCAACCCAATGAAGAGAGGAACGATAACGGATGAAAACTCCGCCTTCCTCATGTTGAAAATCTTGCTCAAAAGGTACAAGGTGAGAGGATTACTGGGTACCAGGGTTGTTGCAACCATGGGTGTTGATTTACCCGAGGGTGAGGAGGAAACATTCATCGATCTACTCGATAGACTCAGATTCTCCAAAATCCACGTGGTTCCATCCATCGTGGCGATAGCTCTTTATGCGGGTGCAAACATAATGAGTGAGGAAGGAATGATGGTGGTGGACATGGGAGCAGGTAAGACGGATGTTGGTGTGATATCGATGGGAGAAGTTGTGCTATCAAAAAGATTCGAAGTTGGTGGTGGAGACATCGATGAAGTGATTGTCGATCACGTGCGTGAAACCTTCTCCATTTTGATAAGCTTGGAGTCTGCGGAAAAGTTGAAGATGAAGATCGGAAAAGAAGATGCGGGAAGGATAGTTGGTGTGGATACCAAAACTGGGTTACCAAAGGAAATCGAGATACCACTCGAAAGTTTGATGGATCCGGTGGATCGAATCGTCGACGATCTAATCGATAGGATAAGGGAAGTGATGGAAAACATGAAACCGGAATTGGTCGAGGGTGTTTACAGGAACGGCGTCATCCTCGGTGGAGGTCTATCTTTACTCCATGGAATGGAGAGAAAAATGATGGATCGAATGAAAATGATGGTCAGAAGAGTGGATGACCCGATACATTCCTCCACACTTGGAGCTGTGAAGGTATTTTCAAACAGGGAGTTTCTCAAATTGACGGAGGTAATCTGAGTTGGAGAGTCGCAGATACTTGATCTCCATTCTCCTATCCTTGCTTCTCAACTTCATACTGTTTTTCAGTGTATCGATTTCCTTGAAAACCATCCCAACCATTCAAAAATCAGCGAGAATGAATCTATCCATCGTGTTTGAAAAATTGGAAAAAACATCAGAGAAAAAGAAAACGGGATGGCACAAGCCGATAGAATCGGAAAAAAATGAGGATGAGATCTTGAAAGCGTTGATGAGATTTCGTCCAGGTTTCAAGAAAAAGAAGAAAGAAACGCCAACTTTGAAGATCCCGATTGGAAAGATCGGAACGGGCTTTTCATCCGATCGAAATGTGAGCTGGGGGATCGAGATGAATTCCGATGGTTTAATTATGAAAGATTTCAAGATCTTTGAAAAACCGATGAATTCAGGTGGTGTGGTGAAATCTTTGATCATGGATTTCAAGGATCTGTCCAAGTTGAACATACCGAATTTCAAGGAAGTTGAAAAAAGCATGAGGGAGGACTACATGATTAAGCTTCAATCCCTACCCCCGGAGAGAGCCAAACTACTTCAAGGGGAAGTGATGGTAACCCTTGACATTGAAAAAAACGGGATGATAAAAAACCTCGAAGTTCTTTCCTCTCCAGATCCCGCTTTAACGGATATAGCGGTGAGAAACATAATGAAACTGAAACCATCGCCTCGATCCAAGGCGCTGAAAAATGTGGTGGTCAAAATAAAATTTCTCTTACCATGACGTTTTCTTTGGGATATAATATTAACAGCGTTCATCACATAGGAATTACGTTGCTATATAATATTGTGTTTCTTCCCTCAATTTTATTCAGCAACGTTGACGGCTTCCTTAGATCACATGGAAAAGGAGGTGATTGTCATTAGTACTTTAAGGGGATTGCTACTGAGCTTAGCTGTATTTGTGCTGATTTTTTTATTGAATGGTTGTGGTGGCATTGTTTTCAACCATCCTCCCATAATAGATGAAATAAATATCGCAGGTGATATGCTCGTTGGAAGACCGGTGACCATTGTAATCATAGCTCACGATCCTGATAATGATACAATGCAATATTCCATTTCTATTCAAAAACAAGGAACAGCAGGGTGGACGCAGACAAATGATACTGGGATGTTCAACTATACTCCAACTCAAGAAGGAACTTATACGGTTCAGGCAACCGTGACTGATGCCAAGGGAGGAAAGGCGGCAACCTCTACTGAATTTTACATCAGTGAAGTGAATCATCCTCCCACATGTACGGTCGATGCTCCGTCCAACGTTGTAACTGGTGAAACCTTCAAATCCACTGTGACGGGGCATGATACGGATGGAAATGTTGTTGAGACATGGCTTGAATTCAATGGAAATACCAGTCCGCATTGTAACGGTAGCACATGTTGGTACACTT
>QNAU01000219.1 GCA_003641545.1 Thermotoga sp. | reverse complement strand
GAGTTCAAGGCTGACATCCTCAGCTTCCACGGTGTCCTCCTCAAGGTTCATCCTTATGATATCCGCCTGCATCTTTCGTTTCTTCTCCCTGTCATCCACGGAAACGGAACCTTTTATCGTCAGGATTCTATCCTTCGAAGAATAGACGAACTCATCTCCCGTGATGTAAACTTCCCCCTTAACGATGTGAACCTTGTCCTTATCACCACTTCCCTTACCCTTGTAAATCTTGTCCTTGAGATTTATCTCCAATATCGAGCAGTTTATCTTCACATCCTTTTCATCCTTCTTTTTCTTCTTCAAAAGTATGTTGACCTTCCCCCTCAGAACCCCTTCCTCCTTCTTCAAATCGTAATCCAACTCTAACGCAGTCGCTGTTCCATCCTCGAATTCCACGTACACACCATCCTTTATCTTAACGTATCTTTCCTCTCCATCCACCATGTCGATCTCGGCAGATTCAGACACTATCTTCATCTCACCCTTGATTATCTCCGTATGACCCATGAAGAGTATCTTATCCTTCATGGTCTTGAACTTCTTCGTTCTGATCCTGACGGTCTCGGCGTTTTCCTCCGTCAAAATCAGAACGGGAATGATGAGTAGCAGAAATAAAAGTATCCGAAATGTTATGCTGTGTCTTCTATCCTTCATCCTCACTTCACCTCCATGTGAAAGATCCAAGGAGATTTTAACACACTGGAAAATGAAATTCCTTCTGTTAAAATTGTATCGTATCGAAAGGTATCGATGACAAGATAAATCGCGTGCAGGAGGTGTTAGCGTGACCGATATGGTATCTTACGTTAAGTATGAGAAAGAATTAGTTCATGGTTACCGTGAGAGGTTGAACGAATCGAAAAGGTTGGATGAGATAGGGGAGGTCTTCATAGGCACGGTTTTCAAACTCCTCAAGATGGTCGATCCGGAGCTCGATGACTCCCTGATAGAGGAACTCTACTTCGAACCGGAGGACGAGAAGGGATACAGGTTCGGTAGCAATTTGAAAAAGAGGATCAACGAGCACATGGAAAGAAGCGACCTTGAAGCTATCATCAAAAGATTCGCGGAGATGGCGAAGAACAGATACAAACACATATTGCACGATGATGACAGAACCGATATGTTCAGAAAAGCGTGAAAAAGAGGTGAAAATGTGGGATGGGTATACATCGAAGATTTGAAAAACCACATCGGAAAGGAAGTCGAGATAAGGGGATGGATCTTCAACAAGAGATCCAGTGGGAAGATTCATTTCCTTCAGATAAGGGATGGAACCGGATTCGTGCAGGGGATAGTGGAATTCTCGAAAGTTGAACCCGAGATATTCGAGAGAGCCAAAAGGTTGAGATTGGAAACGAGCGTGAAGATATTCGGCAGGGTGAGAGAGGATGAGAGAGCACCGACAGGCGTGGAGATAGATGTCGAGAATCTGGAGATAGTTCAAATTCCAATCGAGGATTACCCCATAGGAAAGAAGGAACACGGAGTCGATTTTCTACTGGATCACAGGCACCTGTGGTTGAGATCCAGAAGGCAGTTTCACATATTGAGAGTTAGACACGAGATAATAAAGGCGACGAGGGACTTTTACGACAGAAGAAACTTCGTTTTGATAGACACCCCGATCTTCACGGGTTCAATAGGTGAGAGTGCGGGTAATCTATTCGAGGTGAACTACTTCGATTACGGGAAAGCATACCTCGCACAAACGGGACAACTCTATTTGGAGGCTGCGTGTATGGCTTTCGGCAAGGTCTACAATTTTGGTCCGACCTTCAGGGCGGAGAAATCCAAAACGAGGAGACATCTGACGGAGTTCTGGATGAATGAAGCCGAGGTCGCGTATTACGACCATGAGGACAACATGAAATTGCAGGAGGAATTGATAAGCCACATAGTCAGATGGGTTCTTGAGAAGGCTTCAGATCACCTTGTGGCTCTCGGCAGGGATTTGAAAAAGCTCGAAGGGATCGAACCACCCTTTCCAAGGATGAGTTACGATGAAGCGATAGATCATCTGAGAAAGAAAGGATTCGATGTGAAGTGGGGAGATGACATAGGGGGGGATGAGGAAACTGCCCTTTCGAACATATTCGACAAACCGGTCTTCATCTGCAACTATCCGAGGGAGATAAAAGCCTTCTACATGTTACCTGATCCGGAAAGACCCGAAGTTGTTTTGTGCGATGATCTCCTCGCTCCGGAGGGATACGGTGAGATAATAGGTGCTTCCCAAAGGATACATGATTACGATCTTTTGGTCGAAAGGATAAAGGAGAAGGATCTCCCACTCGAGGCTTACGATTGGTATCTCGACCTTAGAAAGTATGGATCCGTTCCACACAGCGGATTCGGGATGGGACTTGAAAGGGTGGTAGCATGGATATGCGGGTTGAAACACATAAGGGAAGCGATTCCCTTCCCAAGAACCATCTACAGGTTGAATCCTTGAAGGATTTGAAATGGCATACATTCGATCTTTCCGATGTCTTCAATGTTCTGAAGACAGATCCAAGATGTGGATTATCCGATGAGGAAGCTTCCAGAAGGTTGTCTCTGTTCGGAAAAAATGAATTACCGAAAGGAAGAGGAAAAACCTTCTTCAGTGTATTCCTCTCCCAGTTCAAAGATTTCCTCATCGTGGTCCTGCTGGTATCTGCGGTTGTTTCTGCTTTTCTCGGTGAGATGACCGATGCTTTTGTCATAATGATCGTGGTCCTTTTGAACTCATTCCTTGGAGCCATCCAAGAGATGAAGGCGGAGAAATCCCTGAAAGCGTTGAAGGAATTGTCAACTCCGTTGACCAAAGTGATAAGAAATTCGGAGATGATGGAGATCGATTCGAGGTATCTCGTTCCTGGAGATATAGTCATACTTGAGCCTGGGAATTACGTCCCAGCGGATGGAAGGGTCGTGGAGAGTTTCGACCTCACGGTGAACGAATCCGCGCTCACGGGGGAGTC
>QNAU01000218.1 GCA_003641545.1 Thermotoga sp. | reverse complement strand
TCGAAGTTATGGCAACGGCACGAACCCTCGCATCGTATGCGAGGGTGTGCACCATGTAATCACCACTCATTCTATTATCTCCCTGACAAAGTTGGGAAGGGCAAATGAAGCAACGTGTATCTCCTCGTTGTAATACTTCAAAGGTCTGTTGAATTTCTTCACTCTGTCCGGGTCAAAATCTCGTAGGGGATCTATCTCGTCGGATGCGAAAAGATAACTCCAGCATCCAGAGGGATACGTTGCCATGAATCCCATGTAAACTTTGACGAGTTTGAAGGATTTTTTCATCCTTTCATAAGCCATCTTCAACCAGGGATAATCGTAAAACGGGCTCTCGGTTTCAGCGGATAGAACCCCACCTTTTTTCAGAGCTTTTCTGCAATTCGCGTAGAATTCCTCGGTGAATAGATGTCCACCCTCACCCGCGGTTGGGTCGGTGGAATCTATTATTATCACATCGAACTCATTTTCGAAATTTTTCACGTATTCCGCTCCGTTAGCTATGACTATCTTCAGTTTCGGATTGTCCAGTTCAACCCCCGTCGGCAGATACTTCTTGGCAGTTTCTATGACATCCTTGTCAACTTCGCATAGTATCACATTCTCGACGCAATCATGCTTCAAAACTTCTCTCACACTTCCTCCATCTCCTCCACCTATGACCAGAACCTTCTTCGGATTTGGATGGGAAAACATCGGCACGTGAACGAGCATTTCGTGATACATGAACTCGTCCTTCTCCGTCAACATGTTCATACCATCCAGAACGAAAACTCTTCCCAAGTCCGGATGATCGAAAACATCTATCCTCTGTATATCATTCTTCTTGGAATAGATCATTCTCTCTATCCTCATTATCAATCCCACATTTCTCCCCGTGTACATCTCTCTGAACCAGAGATGATCGAGTATTTTCTGTTTCTCATCCGCCAATTTTCATCACCTCTTTCGATTTCGATTCGTCCCCTATCCCTATATCGCTGTATCTTCCCCTCAATTCTTCTTTGACATCCGTTCTCTTAGCTTTGAGTTTCTCCTTGAGGAAATCAAAAGCTCTCCACGGGTCAACATCTTCACCACAGGTGAAGAGGTCAACGGCAGCATAACGGTATTCTGGCCACGTGTGAATCGCCAGATGTGACTCCGCTATGACGACAACCCCACTGACACCTTGCGGGCTGAACTGATGGAATGTCCAGTTCACGATGGTTGCGTTGGCTACTTCAGCTGCCTTTTTCAGATATTCTCGTATCGTTTCGAGATCCCTTAGTATGTTGGAATCACAATCGTAAAACTCCGCCAGCAGATGCCTGCCGAGTGATCTCATTTTTCATCCCTCCCCACCCAGATTTTGGAAAGGATCAATATATCTCGATCCAGAGAATCATGGCTTTTTTCTTCTTATCGGGATTCCTTATGAAATGCTTCTTATCCGCCGTGTAATAGAAACAATCTCCTTCCTTGAGTTTATACTTCGTTCCATCGAGCCACAATTCGATCTTTCCCGAGATGACATATCCGAATTCTCTTCCCTCATGGTAATCTTCTTCTTCCGTCTGTGCCCCAGGATTCAGCGTCACTATGATCGGATCTATTCCGGTGGATTCCGCGTCGGGAATGAGCATCACCGATTTGACACCACTCGGTTCATCGTAAACTGGAACTCTGTCTTCCCTCCTGTAAACCACCTTCATTTCATCTTCATCCGCGAAGAAATGTTTGAGATCCGTACCGAGAGCCATCAAGATTTTTTCCAGTGTCGTGATAGATGGTGAGGTTTTGTCGTTCTCCAGCTGGGATATGAACCCTCTCGTCAAATCGGTTCGTGTTGCAAGTTCCTCCTGTGTTAAACCACGCGACATCCTCAACCTTCTCAACTTTTCACCTATTTTCATATTCCTACCCCTTGATATTATTCGTTTTTCAATTACCTGATTCATTATAATGGACCTTCAAGTTTAATAACACTATCAAATAGATCGCAATTTTCACAGAAGAGAAAATCATATACAGCTGAATCATTGAATTGATAAGAACAGCTTGGATATTAAAACTAAACAAAAGCGAGAAGAATTATACACAAAAAGAAGTGAAAAATCAAGGGATCGTTGCCCTCGGACGGGATATCTTTATCAGCATGGAATGAGTGATTATCCGAGGTTTTCCTGTGGATTCATCCTTATTGGTTGTAGATCTCGGAATGTGTTGTATAATATTTCATGCTGTGTTTAAAAATAAGATTCTCAGTACGGGAGGTGTAAATTGTGAGGAAGGTTTCCATTCTCTTCATTCTTCTATTGTTAACTATTTTAAGTTTCGCAGTGCATTTGACCATACTCCACATCAACGACACCCACGGACATGCTTGGGCTTTCAGTGAATGGAGAAATCCAAACATAGGGGGTTTCGCCTACATCTCCACATTGGTGAAACAGATAAGAAAAGAGGTTGAATCCAAGGGAGGACACGTTCTGTTTCTTCATGCAGGAGATATAAATACCGGTGTTCCGGAGAGTGACCTTCTGGATGCGGAACCCGATATAGTTGCTCTCAGCATGATGGGATTGGATGCAGTTGTTCTTGGAAATCACGAGTTCGACAACCCGAGGGATGTTCTCTTGAAGCAGATGCATTTAGCTTCCTTCCCATTCTTGAGCTGTAATTTTGTCAAACCGAATGGGGAGCTTTTCACAAAACCTTACATAATAAAGGACTTTGGTGATATCAAGGTAGCCATAATAGGTGTTACGACGGAGGAAACGATGATCCTCGAGCCGATATATCTCGAAGGTGCGAAATTCGTCAACGCAGTCGATTCGGTTAAAAAGTACGTTGAAATGTTGAGGGACAAGGTTGACCTGATAGTTGTCCTTTCCCACCTTGGATACGGTGAATCGGAAGAACCTGAAAAGTACACGAGAGATGTCGATCTCGCGAAGAAGGTCGATGGGATCGATGTAATAGTTGGAGG
>QNAU01000217.1 GCA_003641545.1 Thermotoga sp. | reverse complement strand
GTGAAGATCGTAAAGGATATCAGGGACATCATTGGGCCATCCATAAAAGCTTTGATTCACTATCCATACGGATGCACCGAGCAGACCATGAGCTCATTCTATCCCGCGGTCATAGCCAAGGGGATCGTTGAAGTCGAAAATCTCGACGACATAGTTATGAAGGGATTGCAAAGGCTCTTAAGATTTCAACATTACGATGGTGGTTGGGGATGGTGGCCCAACGATGACAGCAACATTTTCATGACATCCTACGTTCTTGAAGGATTCTACTACGCCATGAAGAAAGGATATCCCGTTCCGAAGGAAGCCGTGGAGAAAGGTCTGGATTTTCTGAAAAAATCCAAAATCACGGGATATTCGTGGTTCGTTTTGTCTCTGTATGGGATAGATGTGAAATATGAAACCAGTAATAAGAGTGTATTTGACATGATTTACTCATCCCCGGACGATATAAGAAGGTTGGCAGTTGTTGATGATTACGAGGCTTACATACCCAGTGGAGATTCATGGTTTCACACCAAGGTTGAATACACCGCAATAGCGGCAAGGACTTTGACGAGATCTGGAAAATATCTCGATTTGAGGGATAAATTCATAAATTATCTCCTGAATATTAGAAAATTCAAAACTTGGTATTCCACAAAGGATACCGCGTTGGCGGTTCTGGCGATCGTTGAGGCTCAACCGAAATTCGAGGGAGAACTCAAAGTGGTGGAAAAGAATGGAGAAAAGATCGTAACGGGAGAAGGCTTCATACTCGTTGAAGGAAAAATAAGTTATGTACCAAAGAGCAAGAATGACAGGGTGAAAATATACACGACGAACTACAAGAGGTATGAAGTCAAATTCAAAGATTACTACATAGATGCTTTCATAAGTGATGATGTTGACTACATACCTATCAAGGTGGAAAAGTTTGAAGGAACGATAACAACATTTGAGGATGATTTCATACCCGAGGATGTCAGGAAATTGTTCAAGGAGGGGAAAATCCTGTATTATGATGAGCACGAAAATTTCCTGATCGTGGAAGCTCCCATAGTATTTGAAGGAAACGAATATTGCTCCTTTGGGGTTGAATATTATAACGAACAGTCTTTTTACAAGATTTATCTGAGACGCAGAAAAGCTGAGGATGGAATAATAAAAGTTGGAGATGTTTTCAAAACAGTTATAGATATCGCTGGAGAAGGCGAATACATGGTGATAGAGGAAAATTTACCTGCGTGTGCACAGGTGTTGAGAAATTATACCGAAAAAATTTCGGAATTTGGCAAATATTGGTGGTATAAAGTAGGATACACTTGGGTGATGGCAACTGAATATAAACTCGATCGAATAGCGTATTTTGTTCTCGACATGGTTGATGGTGAAATCCAATATTATTGGAGGGTCACGAGTGAAGGTGTGTTCACGAAGAAACCCACGCATGTTTATTCCATGTACAGTGATGCTGTCGATTTTTACACTGATTACAAGCTCATCATCACTCATGGGCGTTAGGATCCTGAATGATCTTCCTGAGATCGCCGTTCACAACATCCAAGAATTCCTTTTGGAAACGGGACTCACACTTCCACCAACTCCAGTCGTGATATACGAAGCCGAAAGTCTCGATGAATTTCACAGGTTGACTGGGAAACCCTACTCCATCGGTGGAGTGTACAGCGATTTCCAGATAGTGATACAGCCGGTCCAAATTTTGAAAAGGAAGGGCGTTTTCATCCAAGTTCTAACGCATGAACTTCTTCATTGGATACTGTATGGTCTGGAAGAGAAGTATCAGGAACCGTTAATATCGTGGTGGCTGGGGTTAAGAAAAGATGAGAGTTTTACTCATTATCTCGATCTTAATTACAATGGCGACCTGGCTCTCTTTGTTCGACTCCACTGGAAAGATCAAAGGATACCTCCCAGATGAGGACGGATATCCGAAGGTGATGAAACTTCACGGTGAAGATGCGGAAAATTTCAGAAGCTGGTTCGTTGCAATAGCACTTGATATGGTCAACAATCCCCACAAAGATTGGAACACTAAGGACTGCACCGGTTTCGTATTTTACGCTTTGAAAGAAGCGTTGAAAAAACACGACGAGAGATGGTTCAAGAGAACGGGATACAAGGGTCCCGTGTTCGAAGATGTGAAAAAATACAATTATCCCGATACTCCCCTCGGTGTTGACATATTCTACGATGGGGAAAAGTTTGTGCCCTACGTCACGGGATACCATCTTCTTCACGACAACGTGAACTTTGTATCGAAGGAGAGAGAATTCGCAAAACCCGGTGATCTCGTTTTCTACTTCCATCCGGAGGACTTCATCTTTCCGTATCACGTCATGATATACACCGGAAATGGGTTCGTGTACCACACCGGTCCGGAGATAGGAAATGAGGGAGAGATAAGATACGTGAGATACGATGACATGCTCAAGGCGAATTTGAGCTGGGTTCCATCCCCACTGAATCCACACTTTCTCGGATACTTCAGGCTGAAGATGATAGGAGACTGATCCCATCGAGTTTGAAAAGGCGGGGATTGGATCCCCACCTTTTCATCTCTTGAGGTCGTAGAGATACTTTCCGCCGTGCTTTATCCAGAGTTTTCCCCTTCCTTTGAAATCCTCTTCTTTTATCGTCTTCGGATCCCTGTATCCAAGGCCTACAGCTTCGCAGACTTCTTTCGGTATTCCCGTTGCAAGTGTGACTTTGAAGGAAAATTCCTCTTTTCCACTCTCTGGATCGTATCTTCCCGGTCCTCTGACGTTTATCACGTGCGCCGCAACATTTCTGTCGAAATCGGGATGCTTTCTGAGGAAATTCACCACATAATCCTTGCAGTGGTATCCTATCGTCCTTATGTCTTCGTCCATCTTCCTATTCGAGTGAAAAATCTTTATGTGTGGAGCGTATATTATTATCTCTCCTCCATCCTTCATCACACCAGGTCTCTGAAGTTTGTAGGATCCTTTTCCCGC
>QNAU01000216.1 GCA_003641545.1 Thermotoga sp. | reverse complement strand
GGTTTTCCCTTGGATATCATCAAGAGAGTTCTGGAGAATTTGACCGAGGAGGACATCGCCAGGTATCACGACACACCCACTCCAGAACTGAAAAGGTGCCTTTTGAGCTATATAAAAGACACAACCAGAACGGATTTCATAGACGAACACTGGATAACAGTTACATCCGGTTCGGATGAGGGAATAACGATCTTGATGTCTATGAGACCCAAGAGGCTGGTGTTCTTCCCTCCGACGTACTTTTGGTACTACACCTTTGCAGAAAACATGAATCTCCATTACGAGGAATTCCCTCTTATAAACGACATGAGAATACCCGAAGTGGAACTCCGAAGAGACGATATGGTTTTCATACCGAATCCCAACAATCCAACGGGTCACCTGTTCGAAGAGGAAGAACTGGAAAGGATTTTCAAAAGTGGTGCCACGGTAGTAGTTGACGAAGCGTATTTCGAATTCTCCTGGATCAGCTCAATAAAGTATTTGAAGAAGTACGATAACCTCATAATACTCAGAACGTTTTCCAAGGCATTCGCTTTCGCTGGACAGAGGTTCGGATATGCGATCGCCCATCCAAAATGGATCGAGAAGATGGAAAAGTTCAAGCAGCCTTACAACGTTGGTATACTCACTCAGATGCTCGTGATCGAAAGTCTGAAGAACAGATGGCTGTTCTATGGAAGGATAAAGGAGATAGAGATGGAGCGAGAGAGGTTGAAAGAAGCACTCGAAAGACTCGGATTCAACGTTTTTCCATCTTACACGAACTTTCTGTATTTCAAAACGAAGAACGCACGGGGTCTTGTGAAGGAACTCGAAAAACGCGGAATTCTAGTTAGAGAGCTCTGGAATGGTATAAGGGTCTCGATTGGCAAGAAGTTCGAAAACGATCTCTTCATAAAGACCCTTTCGGAACTGATCTCCAGAGGTGAGGGAGTTGCTGAATAAACCCTCATCGTCCGATCTGGCCAACGTGGAACTCTTCGTGATGGATATGGATGGGACGGTCTATTTGGGAGACGAGGTGTTCCCATGGACGTTGCCGTTCCTCGAATCGATAAAAAAATCGGGTAGGAGATACGTTTTTCTGACGAACAACTCTTCAAAAGGTCCGAAAGATTACGTCCGAAAGCTCAGAAAACTGGGTATACCTGTGGACGAGGATGGAGTTTTCACATCAGGTGAGGCTACCGCCAGATTTGTAAAGAGGGAATATCCCGGATCTAAGGTCTATCTGATAGGAACGCCAGAACTCCGAATGGTTTTCGAGGAGGAAGGGGTGAAACTCGTTGAAGACGATCCAGATATCTTGGTTTTGGGATACGACACCACGATAAACTACGAGAAGATCAGAAAAGGAGCCCTTTTCCTGAGAAAAGGCGTGGTTTACATAGCCACACATCCGGATGTGAACTGCCCATCTCCAGAGGGTCTCGTTCCAGATGCCGGTAGCTTCATCGCCATGTTCAGGGAATCCACATCGAGGTCACCGGATCACATCGTGGGGAAGCCAAACCCTGGGATTCTGATCGAACTATCCAGAAAAGCCAATGTCTCAATCGATAGGATCGCCATAATAGGGGATAGGTTGTACACGGATGTAGAACTCGCCAGAAGAGCCGGTGCGATCTCCATATTGGTACTCTCGGGTGAGACCAAGCCAGAAGATCTCAAGAGATCAGAGACTATCCCGGACTTCGTCGTCGAAAACCTTGGAGAGATAGAACTTCAATAAGAGGAGGGAACGGAGTTGGAGAAGATCGAATTGGAATTCCTAGACGATGGAAGAGTTCTGAAGGTAGAAAAGGGTGTTAAACTGATCGACTTCTTGGATGAGTACAAACCGTACTACAGATCGACCATAGTCGCGGCGAGGTTGAATTCGTTCATCGTTGAGTTGACGCGATCCATAGACAGAAGTGGAAAGGTGAAGTTCATAGATCTGACGAGTCACGACGGGATCAGGATATACCAGCGTGGTATGCTCTTCGTCCTACAGATGGCCTTGAAGAATCTGTTCCCGGGTCTAAAACTCAGGGTTCATCACTCCGTGGCGAATTCCCTTTATTGCGAACTCACCGACCCTCGAGGGGAGATATACACCCCCACACAAGAGGAGCTCGAAAGAATCAAGGAAGAGATGCGTAGAATCGTCGACATGGATCTTCCATTCGAAAAGGAGGTCTTCTACAAAGATCAAGCCAGAGAGCTGTTCGAGAGATTCGGCTTCGACGCCAAGGTCAAGTTGCTGGATTTCAGGAAGAAGAAAACGGTGAAGATATACAAGTGTGGGGATTCGTACAACTATTTCTACGGTTACATGCCTCCCAGCACAGGGTATGTGAAACTCTTCGATTTGAAACCCTACGAACCGGGTTTCAGGATATTGCATCCCACGACTTCGTCTCCCAACGAGCTACCCCCTTACAGAGAGTTGAAGAAGTTCAACGCGGTCTTCCTGGAATACGCCAGGTGGTTGAACATCCTCGAGGTAGATCACGTTGGAGATCTCAACAGGATAATAGCCAAGGGTGAGAGGGCGGTATCGGATTTGATACTCCTCGCAGAGGCTCTTCACGAGAAAAAACTGTCCTACATAGCCGATGAGTTCAAGAACAAGAAAACCGCGAGGCTGATTCTGATCGCAGGACCGTCTTCATCTGGAAAGACCACGTTCGCCAAGAGACTTTCGATACACCTCAGGGTGAACGGGTACAGACCCGTTTCCATCTCCCTGGACGATTACTTCGTGGACCGTGAGAAGACGCCCAGAGACGAAAACGGAAATTACGATTTCGAATCCCTGGAAGCGATAAACGTTCCTCTGTTCAACGAGCACCTGATGGCTCTCTTCGAAGGAAAAGAGGTCCAGCTCCCGAGATACGATTTCAGACTCGGGAAGAGTAAACCCGGAAGGAAGTTGAGAATAGGTAAGGATCAGATAATAATAGTGGAGGGTATACACGGTCTGAATCCGAAG
>QNAU01000215.1 GCA_003641545.1 Thermotoga sp. | reverse complement strand
TCATAAGGTATTTTATCACATCAACGGCATTATTCGTAAATATTTTTCCATGGAAATGAAAGTAAACGAAAGATAAAGTGAAAACAGATACAATCAACCTTCGATTTTTTCGAAGCCCCAAAGAAGGTTCATTTCATAGGAGAGGATTATCAGAGCAGTCAAAAGTGCGGTTTCGAATCTCAAGGTCCTGAAGCCGAGGTTCATCCCTCTGGATCTTTCGAGCAATTTCTGAAGTTCGTTAAAGGAGAATCCACCTTCCGGTCCTGCCAGAAGAACGACATTTCCTCCATTCACTGAATCCAGCAGTTTTCTCGGACTGACACCATCTTTGGAGAGATAAACCAAGGTTGTGACGTTTTCGTCGCACCAATCGAGCAATTCAGCAAGGTTGTTGAAATTCAACACCTTTGGAAAAAATGGGGTTTCGCACTGTTTTATAACATTCCTCACGAACAACTTTATCTTCCTTTCACCGACTTCAAAGTTCGATCTATCCATCCTGCAGGTGATTAGAAGATCTGCTCCGAGTTCCACCGACTTCTCAATCGCGAATTTCATTCTACTCCATCTGGAATGAGGGATGCACAGTCCGAGGGATCTTTCTTGCCTTCTCCTGTAAGATTCTATCCCCTGGATTTTCGCTTTCGAAGTTAACTTCTTCCTGTCGATCTCCGTTAAAACCCCGGAGAATATTTTGCCATCGCCATCGGTGAATCTCAAAAAATCCCCAGGTTTCATCCTGAGGACCAACATATGCCTGACCTCATGTTCATCGAATTCCGCCATCATTCTTTTCAGATCGATGAGATTCGAGTAAAAGAGATTCGGCACCGAAGGCTCACCAACTACTCGAGGCTTATGAGAAACTTGTAATGTGGTTGTCCACCTTCGTATATCTCCACCTCGAGATCCGTAAAATTCTCCTCTATGAAACTCGCTAAAGCTTTCGCTTCCTCTTCACTCGCATCCTTGCCGTAGTATATCGTTACGAGTTCGTGTTCTTCCCCTTTCCCAATTTTCAGGGATTCACGTATGAGCTTGAACAGATGCTTTCCACTGCCCACCAGCTCATCGTTGAGAAAAACCAGAAAATCTCCCTTCTTTATCTTGACACCGTTGAAACTGCTGTCCCTGATCGCGTAAGTCACCGATATTGATCTCACCTTGTTTATGACCTGCTTGATATTTTTCAACAGTTCATCCTTCTCTAAATCTTCTCTGAATTCAACTATGGCGGAGATACCTTCCTGAACCGTCCTCGTGGGGATCACGATTACTTCCTTATCCTCGGTCATCTCAGCAGCTCTTTGGGCTGACAAGATGACATTCGAATTGTTTGGGAATACGAAGATCGTATCCGCCTCGACTGAATCTATGGCTTCCTTGAAATCCGCCGTGCTTGGGTTCATCGTCTGACCTCCGGATATCACCTTATCCACACCGAGTCCCTTCATTATCCTCGTTATCCCCTCTCCGGGGGAAACTGTCACCATTCCATACTTCTTCCTCTTCTTTTTATCTTCGACTTCACCCATCATGAGTTCCGTGTGTTGTATTTTCATGTTGTCTATCTTGACTTTGATTATCTCACCAATCTCTAAGGATTTCTCTATTGCCACACCTGGATGATTTGTGTGGACGTGAAGCCTCACTATTCCACCCGCGTTGACCACGACCACCGAATCCCCTATTTCAACCAAGGATTTCTTCAAATCTTCAACGTATCTTTCGAGTTCCTCACCCCTCATCGTGGAATTTATCATAACTTCCGTGCAATACTGATTTTTTATGTCTTCCTTCGCTATCTTGAAGAGCTTTTCAGTATCAACTTCAAGCAGTATTTCTCTGACCTTCGTATCACCGAGTATAGCTTCCTTGAATCCTTGTATTATGTAGTAAAATCCCTTTGCACCCGCATCCACAACTCCACTTTCTTTAAGTTTGTCGAGAAACTTCGGTGTCATCTCCACTATCTTTTCGGCGGCTATCTGAAGTTTCACGAAGAGATCCTTGAAATCTTTGAAGTATTTCAACTCCTTCTTCGCGTAGTTGGCGAGCAATCTTATCAAGGTCAGCAAAGTGCCCTCAACCGGTTTTATAACCGCACCGTATGCTATCCTTCTCGCGTTGTCCAGAGCATACACAAAATCCTCAACACTTATCTCACTCTTGTTCGAAAGCGCCTCTGAAAGTCCTCTGAATATTTGGGACAGAATCACACCGGAGTTTCCCCTCGCACCCATCAAGGTTCCCTTGGTTATGGCATCCAAAACGTCGGGAAGGAAATCACTTTTAAGTTCGTCCAACCTTCTACATGCTTCAACCATCGCCGCGAGCATGTTTGATCCCGTATCCCCATCTGGAACGGGAAAGACGTTCAATTCATTTATCTCATCCTTGTGTATCATCAAAACTTCAGTTGCTTTTTTGAAGGCTATCTTGAAGAGCCTGCCATCCAGTTTCTCCAATTTTTCCACGGGTATTCACCTCACTCGAGGTTCAAACCCAGGATGTGAACGTTGACACTCTCCGGGGGGGATCCTATCATCCTCGAAAGTTCGTGATAAACATTTTCCTGAAGGTTTCTGGCAACCCGTGGTATCACGACACCGTATTCGAAGATGACGAACAGATCTATCGTGATCTTTCCATCTCTCTCTATAACCTTTATCCCTTTTTCTTCCTCTTTCCCGAAGAATTTTATTATCAGGTTTTGAACCGATACATCCACCAACCCAAAGGTGGATATCATGGCTTTGTAAACAAGGGCTTTGACAACATCTATCGAAAGCTCTATCCTCCCGTATTCATTCTTGAAAACCATCAAATTCTACCTCCTTGGGATTCGGAAGTTTCCTGAGATTGTTCATCTTCAATCCTTTCATAACCTTCCTCCATCTCTTTCAGAACATCCATGACCTTCAACTTGGCTTTCTCGAGTTTTTCCCTGCAGAATCTGTAGAGCTTTACACCTTCTTGGAACAGTTCCAAGGATTCC
>QNAU01000214.1 GCA_003641545.1 Thermotoga sp. | reverse complement strand
GAGAAAACCTGAAAAGAAGGGTTACATAGGACCTTCCACTTTGGAATCTCTGAAACGTATATTGGAAGGAGAAAAACCGGAGAAAGCCGGGTTCGGGAAAACGACCTGTGGATCAGCGATGAGGATTCTTGCGGTTGTATTCTGCTCCGGCAGGTTGAACGAAGATGAATTGGTAAGAATCATCCACTCCTCGTGCATTCCAACGCACAACACGAACATCGCGTTTGAATCCTCCCTGACCTTGGGAATGGCGTATCACATGTTGATCTTGGGATGTGATTTGAACGATATCATGGACAAAATGAAGAATATCCCTGAAATGATGGAAAAAATCGATGTTCCGAGATTCGTCGGTGCATCGACGGTCGATAGGATTTTGAACCTTGCGGAATTTTCATCGAGAATACGGTCGGATGAGGATTTTCTCGATTTCCTCTACGGTGTGGTTGGAACGACCATGGAAGCGAACGAAGTCGTCCCCGTATCTTTTCTCATATTCCTTCGATCCGGAGATGATGTGTGGGAGGCGATAAGACTCGGTGCATCCGTTGGTGGAGACACGGATACGATATCCGCCATAGCTGGGGCACTCAGCACACTGTATGCGAAAGATCACAACATACCGAAGGCTACAGTCGATGAGGTCGTTGAGAGGAACGGATTGAATCTGGAAAGATACGCAGGGATGATTGAGAAAATTTGGAATGTGTGAGCACATCCCATGTTGTAAAATGGAATTGTTGTATCTTTCAAATTCATCATCAAGGGAGGTGAACAGATATGCCATCCTTTGAAAATGCCTTTTCCACGTTGGCACTTGGTAGGAAGATATCGAAGGCTGAATTGGTAAGAACCATCAGGTTCTTCATATCCGCAGAGTACGAGGCAGTTCAAATGTACACGCAGGTAGCTGAAGCGACGGATGATGAACTTGCAAGGGCAGTTCTTCTCGATATAGCGGAGGAAGAGGTAGTGCACGCTGGTGAATTTCTGAGACTGCTCAAAGAACTCGAACCGGATGAATGGAAGAAATACGAGGAAGGATTCAAAGAAGTGGAGGAGATGCTGAAGAAGATCAAAAAATGAGAGCCCCAATGGGGCTTTCATTTTTCAATTGTTTCCCTCAACGCATCGATCAGACCATGGTGATCGACATCCGCTATGATCCTTCCTATCTTCTTTCCTCCACCACCTCTGCCCTTCACCTTGGGCAGTAATTCTTTTATGAGTTTCCCAACTTCCAAGCTCTGTGAAGCCATCTGATAACTTCCACCTGTTTTTACTATCAACAAAATGTTGTCCACATCATTTGATCTTTCCAGAATTTTGAGAAGCGCATCACCGACACTTTTGAATCCATCGTAATAGATCACTTCGATGTTTCCGATCCTTTCAGCTCTTTCCTTCAACTTTTTGAAGAGAAAACGTGCGTATTCTTCGGATATTTTCTCGAAATCACCCCTCAAATTCTTGAAATCTTCTAAGATTATATCTATTCGCATCTCCATTTCATCGATCGATGTCGTCAGCTTCTTGGAGAGCCTGTTCAACACATCCACCCTCTTTCTGTATTCTTCAAGAGCTCTCTTTCCCGCGACGAAATGAACTCTCGTGAGTGATCCCTTGACCTTCTCATGATTCAGTATCTTGACCATCCCTATCTCACCGGTTCTTCTCACATGAAATCCGGCGCATGCACTCAAATCAAAATCCTCCACCTCGATTATTCTTACTCTCCCCTTCACCTTGTCGGATAGTGGTTTTCTCAACGGAAGTTTCAGTGCCTCTTCTCTTTCGACGATATGCTCGATCACCGATCTGTTTTCCATTATCACATCATTTGCCAGATCTTCAGCCTTTTTCAAAATATCTTCTGGCAGTGGATGCACATCGAGATCTATGGTTGAAAAATCCTCACCCATGTGGAACGAGAGTGTCTTCATGTTCGCGATCTTCATGAAAGAAGCGGAAAGAATGTGCTGGGCGGTATGATGACGCGCTATCTCCTTTCTTCTCTCCTCATCTATCCACACCTCATATTCACCGGGATCCAATGCATCTTTCAAAACGTGGAATGTTCTGCCATCCTTCTCATAAACTCTCACGACCTCAACATATCCTATCCTTCCTCTGTCTCCAAGCTGTCCACCCTTTCCATCCGGGTAGAAGGGACTTTCGCTGGATATCGCCACCAAACCGTCCTCAGTTTTTACGACATCCTCGATCTTCATCCTCACGATACATCCTCCCCTTCGTTTTCAATATTCTATGCCCCTCCAAACTGACTCGGCGACTATCAAAGCGGAAAGATCACCGAGGTCATCCTTCAATCCGCATCGGACAATCTTACATGCTCTTCTTGAATTGCTCAAGCTTTCCCTCTCAACAACTTCCAACGCTTCTTCAAGCCAGAATTCTGGAAGTCTCCAGCTGAGATTTCCAAGGATGATCGTATCCGGATTCAGTATGTCGATGAGTATCGCCAAACCGAGGCCGAGATACCTCCCACTCTCCTTCAACACCTCGATCGCATGTTCGTCCCCTTTGAAAGCCAAGGATGCTATCTCCTTCGTATCGACGTTCTCGTCGAAGATATCCGGGAACATGTGATGAGCGAGCTTTGCTATTCCCTTACCACTGCAAAACGCTTCCCAGGATCCAGCCTTCCCGTAAACTACGGGTCCTTCCTTCGAAACACGGATGTGTCCAACCTCACCGGCGGAATCGCTGACTCCCCTGTACAACCTGCCATCCAGTATCATGCCCGCTCCCAGACCAGTTCCGAGCGTCAGAAAGATCATGTTCCTGCTTCCTTTACCCGCTCCGAGTTTCCATTCTGCGAGGGCACATGCCTTCGCATCGTGTTCGACCTTAATCGGCACATCGAAAACTCCTTCAAGTTCAGCCTTCACGTTCACGGTCCCCCAAGGAAGATGTGGTGGGTTGTATATTATTCCTCTCTTCGAATCCAAAGGTCCACCTATGGAAACACCGATTCCATCCACTTTCGAATCGCCGAGCATTTTCCTCATCCTATCGATGAGTTC
>QNAU01000213.1 GCA_003641545.1 Thermotoga sp. | reverse complement strand
GCACTGCTTGAATTCATGAATCACAGGACTCTCTCCCTGAGGATATATCCCTTCGAACCTCAAGAATCGAGAAGGATCATTCTAAAATACGTGCAGATATTGAAAAAGAAGCGAGGCCTTTACAGGTTCGATTATCCTTTGAAAATAGAGGGCATACTGGCTGAACCAATGAAGAATGTGGAGATCGATGTCACCATTCGAAATGACAATCCCATAACTGATTTTTACTCACCGAATTTTGAATTCGATGTGATCGAAAGGGACGAGAAAAAACTTCATCTGATTTTCAGAAGAGAATCTCTGAAACCCACGGACGATCTGGCTCTATTTTACGAAACCGGAAAAGATGAATTCGATGCGTCCACGATGTTTCACAGGGAGGAAAACGAGGGTTTCTTCATGTTGTCTTTGCTACCGACTGATCTTCCAAGTGAGAGAGCGCTTCCAAAGAACATCGTGATCGTCATGGACATATCCGGTAGCATGGCTGGTGAAAAGATAGAACAAGCCAAAAGAGCTGTGAAATTCGTTCTCGAAAATCTCGGACGGGAAGACAGATTCTCCCTGATCTTCTTCAACAGCTCCGTGTTGGACTTGACGAATGGGAAATTGTTACCCGCTTCGGAAGCTGAATCGATGGTGAAGAAGGTGGATGAAATCGAAGCAGGTGGTGGAACGAACATATACGAAGCCTTGAAAAGAGCCTTGGAAATACTGAAAGATCACGAAGATGAAAACAATTTCGTGGTTTTCGTCACGGATGGGATCCCAACTGTTGGTTTGAAGGATCCGAGGAAAATCGTGGAAAATTTGGGTGACATCATTTTGAAAAATGAAATCAACTTGAGGATCTTCCCCTTTGGGGTCGGATACGATGTGAACACAAATTTGCTCGATTCACTCTCCTTGAGAAATGGTGGTTATTCTGAATACGTCGTTGATAACGCAAGGCTCGATGATTCAATCCAATCCTTCTACGAGAAGATAAAAACGCCCGTTCTGAGGGATGTTCATGTGGAAATAAGTGGAGTTCGGACCTTTGATTTACATCCGGAGAGAATATACAACATCTTCTCCAATTCGCCCATACGAATATTTGGAAGATACGAAGGATGCGGAACAGCCGAGATAAGGTTGGAAGGAATCGGTCAAAATGGTGAGAAATTTTCAAAAAGATGGCTACAAACTTTCCCATGTGATTTTGAAGAGGCGAACAATCCCTTCATCGCCAAGATCTGGGCGCAGAAAAAGATAGCCGATCTGGCTTTGAAGATAAAGCTTGGTGAGGTGGAATACGATGATGTCAAGGACGAGATAATCAATCTGAGTAAAAAATACGGGATAATAAATGAGTTCACATCCTATCTGATAACTCAAAAGGATGAGGAGAAACCGCCTGTTTTGAAATACGAAGAATCTGGAAAATCGGCGGTCATGATGTCCAAAGGATTGTTCTTTGCCAAGGTTGGAAATGTTTTGAGATCAACCGATGAAGTGTCGAAGGAATACAAAAATGTGGCGGGGAAGACCTTTGTGAGGTCGAAAGATGGATTCTGGGTGGATCTGGATTTCAGGAACGAGAATGTCCTGAAGGTGAAGTTTTTGAGTGATGCGTACATGAAACTGCTGGATAATGAGGAACTCGCACGGTATTTGTCCGTTGGCAAGAAAGTCAAGATAAATTACAAGGGTTTCAATTTGGTCATCGGAGAAGAAGGTATAGAAAAAGTTTCCGAGCTTCCGAACGAGTTGAAATGAGATAAACCAGGATGAAAACACAAAAAGAGCCCCTTTCCAGGGGGCTCTTTCATCTTTCATGCGTGGATCCAATCACTGTGAAGATTGCAGGAATAGATAAACTCCAAGGCCAACACCAGCTGCTCCGAGAACCATTCCAAGGACACCGAAAACAGTCGCGGTGTTTATCCTGTTGCCAAGATCGGCTGACAACTCATCCAGTTTCTCGTCGGTGTAAGCGACCCATGGTGTTTTTCCTATCCTCTTCTCAAGAGTTGCCAATCTTGCATCCACATTTGCAAGTTGATCTGACATTTCCGTGTATCTCTCGGAGACAGTTTTCAGATCCTCGGAAAGTGTGGGTATGTTGGATTCCAAAGTGCTGAGCTTGTTCTTCAGAGCCTTCAACTCGTTCGAAATACCGGCAGATTTCAAGGAAAGGTTCGAAACGGCGGATTCTAAAGCGGAGAGATCGCTCTTCACCTTCTTCAGAGATTCTGACACATCCACATAATTTCCTATCCTGCTGTCGATGTCATGGACGAGAGCCTCAAGTTGGATCACGTTCACTCCCCCAACGAGACTGTTGATATTCTCAACTTTGCTTTCGACGATCGTCAATTTCTTAGCCAGTGTTTCCACGTTGACACTCGCACTTCTGGCGATTCCCTCGACGTTCTTCAACTTACCCGAAACCGATGCAACTTCGGACGCCAAGGTCTTCATTTGATCATCCAGCTGTGAGTAGGTGGTCTCGAGCCTGCCAACCTTGAGCTCCAACCTACCAAAATTCTGCTCCAACTCCTTCAAACCAGGAGCACCGGTTCCCTGAGTTGCTCTGAGGTTCTCGAGTTCGATCTTCAGATTGGATATCTCATCCTTGTTCGTCTTGGTGAAATCGGAAAGACTCGTCAACGAAGCTTTCAAAGCTTCCAATTCGGCGAGAATTCTGCCAAGTTCATCCGTCGAAACACCACCGGCTTTCATATTCTTGGAGATGTAGTCGAGCAATCTCTTCAACATCACCGCAGCTTGGTATCTCGTCAGAGGTTTGTTACCCTGGAATGTGCCATCCGGCATCCCACTGAGGACCCCCGCCTCCGTGAGAATCTTGACCGCATCGTAAGCCCAGTGATTTGGTGGAACATCCTTGAACGGCAAAGTCGCGAACGCGAAAACTGCTATGAACATTAGGAAAATAAGAGATGCTCTAAGTCTCACCCTCATCTCGATCCCTCCCTATATTTATGAGCTCATTTATACGGTTCAATTATAACATCTGTTTTTCCTTACCATGGTGTAAAATATTTATGCAAATTCGAATCGGGAGGTG
>QNAU01000212.1 GCA_003641545.1 Thermotoga sp. | reverse complement strand
GGATTGAGAGAATACAAGGTTGACGAAGATGGAAAGATCTTGGTGACACTGATAAGGTCGGTCGATTGGATAACGAAAAATGTCCCCAACAGAACGGGAGATGCGGGCCCAATGATGTATGTTCCATCCGCAAAATGTGAAAGAAGGATGAGTTTTGAAATCGGCTTTTTCGATTTCCATCCACTTCGCTGGGAAGATTTTTTGAGATGGTATCATCTCTTCTCAATGGAACCTTTGATACTCGAATATGAAAGTGAACTGGAGGATGGAAGGGAGGAGTTCCCAATCTTCGATGATGGGATCCTTTGGTCTTACATCAATCCATTCGTGGATCCGCCGGAAATCTTCCATTTTGATCATCGCACACGTAGGATCGATAAAAGAAAACTCGTGTTGAAAAACTCACCTGATCTTGTGAATCTTTCCCACACCTCGGGATATGGTTTGAGATTCCTGAATTTTCCGGAGTTTCCGGTGGGTGAAGATGAAAGCACCTTGGATAAGAAGGAGATCGAAAGAATGAGAAACCTGATCTCAGAATTCCAGAGCGAGGTGGATGCTTTGGAAAGGAATCTGAATGATCTGGAAGGCTTGGAATATCACAGAAACAAGCACAGATCGTTGAGCTTGAGTAGGACGATCTTGGAGATGAAATTGTCGATACTGCTGAATGAGATAAGATACGGTTTGAGAGAACTAAAATATGAGGAATTGAGAGATCTCGTTTTTGAGTTGAATAAAATGCGTTCAAAACGCAGGATATACGATTACATACTCGAATATCAATTGTTCAGGGAGGCGAGATGAAGATGAAATTTTTGAACACACCTGAAGATGTCATAGCCAACCTTGAAAAATACAAGAATAAGATCAATGTGATAGTTGGTATTTCCAGCTTCAACAACTCTAAGACCATATCCAACGTCGTTGAGAAATCTGCGATTGGAATGAAAGATTACTTCGATTCGAAGGGTTTGATCATAAACAGTGATGGTGGATCATCCGATGGAACGAGGGATAGATTCACCCAGACTGATACTTTCGATGTGCCGAAGGTGGGTTTCGAATACAGGGGAATACCTGGAAAAGGAAGTGCTATGAGGAGCATAATGGAAATAGCGCATTTTCTGAATGCAAAGGTCGTTGTGTTCCTGGATGCGGATTTGAAGAGTGTGGAACCATGGTGGCTGGAAAGATTGGCGAAACCGATTCTAAATGGAAAAGCGGATTATGTTGCTCCGTATTACACGAGACACAAATACGATGGAACCATAACGAATCAGGTATGTTTCCCGATGACCTCCATCCTGTATGGAAAGAAAGTTCGACAGCCCATCGGTGGGGATTTCGGTGTGGGTTTAAAGATGATCAAGTTGTTCTTGGAAAAACCTGAGGATGTTTGGAACAAGGATGTTGCAAAATTTGGAATAGATATATGGATGACTACAAATTCCATAGCTCACGGTGGTAGGGTTCTTCAATCTGCCCTCGGTGCGAAGGTGCACGATGTCAAAGATCCCGCTAAACACCTTGGACCCATGTTCGAACAAGTTGTCGGCACTCTGTTCGAATTGATGATCGAATTCAAGGATGTCTGGTTCAACGTTGAAAGGGTTGAGGAGGTGGAAATCTACGGTGAAATACCAAAAACGACGCTGGAAGAGGTGAAGGTGGATGTCGAGAACATGAGAAGGAAAGCAAGCGAGATGGTAAGAAGTGAAATGGCGAATCTTTCGTATCTTCCAAGAAATCTGGTCGATTCGGTCATCGAGAGTGGGAAACTCGAACTGGAGGGATGGGTAAGAATACTGTTTGACAGTTCTGTGGAATACAAACGAAGAAGGGATAAAAGTGTTGTCAGAAATCTGATACCGTTTTACTTTGCACGCGTGGCGGATTTCGTGGAAAAAACTGAAAGAATCTCCAACGATGAAGCGGAAAAAATCATACAGGATCAACTGGAAGAATTTTTGAAGATGAAGGATTACCTGAAAAAGAGGTGGTCTGGTTGACTGCGATCCTCGAGTTCGTCAGGGGAAAATACAATTCGTTGAATCCCATGGAAAAGAGGGTGGCAAATTACATACTCGAAAGGCCGGATGATGTCATCCATTACAGCATAACTGAATTTGCGGAGCAATGTGGAACGAGTGAAACGACGATATACAGATTGTGTAGGAAGCTTGGATTCAACGGATATCAAGATTTCAAAATAAGTCTTGCGAGGGAAATAGGTTTTCCAAAACGTGAAATATTGAAAAAGGGAGGAAGTTTTGAGGAATTCGTCAAAGAAATTTTCAAGGAAAACCTCGATCTCATAGAGGGAACCATGGAATTGGTGGAGACAGACAAAATAAAAAGAGCGGTGGATATGATCTTGGAATCCCGAAGGATTCTATTCTTCGGTGTCGGAAGATCCAGCATCATTGCGAGGGATGGGAGTATAAGGTTCGCTCTCCTGGGTTTTCCCTCCAGTGATTACAGTGATCCTCACGTTCAAGTGATGGTCGGAGCAGGTCTGACGAAAGATGATTTGGTGATAGGAATAAGCCACAGTGGGGTTATAAAGGATATTGTGAAATCCATGCAAGTTTCCCACGATGCGGGTGCCAAAACTATAGCCATAACCTCAGGTATCAACTCTCCGATAACGAAGGTTGTAGATCTCGTGCTGTACTGCTCCGCCGGAAAATACATGACGGGGGATCTTCTCACAAACAGGGTTGGGGAACTTGTGATCATGGATATCCTTTACAAATCGACACTTTTCAGACTCGAGGACAAACTGCAATCTCACCTTGAGGACATAAACAGGATTTTGGAACCCAAGAGATCCTGATCCACATCCGTTGGATCTGTGAATCCCCACAGAATTTTCCTTTCCCAAATGGTATGAGGTAAAATATCTTTGCGAGTTTTAAAGGTGGGTGATCCCGTCGTGGGAAGATTCTTAGTGTGCGGGGTGAAGGGTCCCAAAGGATCACTGAAGGTTGGTTTCAAGGTTGAAGATATCATTCTGAGTAGTTTGGTTGAGGAACTGATCCCCGCTCCATTCGATGGGGTTTTCAACGGTTTGCTGAAGATCG
>QNAU01000211.1 GCA_003641545.1 Thermotoga sp. | reverse complement strand
TCGATGTGGTGAAAGAAATGGTGAACATGATAACTGCACAGAGAGCCTACGAATTCAACGCGAGAGCAATCCAAACCGCGGACGACATGTTGAGAACAGTTGCAGGTCTGAGAAGATGAGAAAGACTGAACTCAAGATCTCAGCGCTCCTTGCCCTCGCCTTCCTCCTTTTGAGCACCCTCTCTCTTTCCGACCCGATCCTCTTTCTGCGGGATCGGGTCCTTTTTGAGGATAATATCATATTTGCCTCGGATTTCATAGATCCAGATAGAACAAAATGCGATATTCCAAGAATTCTTCATGATTCGATCGTCGTCATGGTTCCCGGAAATTTGAACAGGATGTTTCTGGATTCCAGATCCGTTGCCAACAGGATAGCACAGATACTCAACGGGAAATACAGGATTTTTTTCGACACGGAGAGAATACTTCTACTCAGAAGGGGAAGTGAAAATGCTCTCACCTCATCCTTTAAGGAGATCGAGTGTGAAAATATACCGAAATTCTTGGAGAAATTCATGAAGGATAGATACGGGGATGACGTAACCGTGACCTTTTTGAACATGGATACCATCCCGACAAATGGAATTTGTTCTCTATCGATTCCAAAGAGATCCCATCCGAGTAAGAGAACATCGGTTCTGATCAGATACAGAAAGGAGAATACAATCCGCGTGAAGAGTTTGACGATCCTTTTGAAACGTATGAGGAAGGTGGTGGTTGCGAAGAGAAAGATCAAATACGGTGAGATGGTCGGTGTGGACGATCTCAAATTGAGTGAGATGGACATTTTTGGGATGGAGGATGATGTTCTCATAAAGATCGATGATGCGATTGGAAAGAAAGCAAGAAAATCTTTCAGAGTTGGGGAGATTATCAAGGTATCAGATCTCATCGATCCGCCGTACGTGGTCAGGGGTCAGGTGGTCATGGCATACATTCTCATCGGGGATTTGAAGATAACCACCTTCGTTCGCTTGATGAAGGATGGGAAGATAGGAGAGGTGGTGAGTTGTAGAAATATAGATTCTGGGAAGTTGATATACGGTGTCGTGGAGGAGGGTCCGAAGATAAGGGTGCTCGTGGAGGGATCGTGATCATGGTGAGGAGCGGATTGATCTTTTTCATCATCATGTTTTTGATCTTCTTGGTGAGCTTTAGTTTCGCCGGCTCAATATGGAATTCCTCGGAAAACGATTCTTTCAAATACCTGATATCCGACAGAAAGGCGACCAGAGTTGGAGACATAGTCACCGTAGTCATATCGGATAGTTCCTTGATGACTGGATCCTTCACGAAACCAGATTTCAAGGGAGGTCTGCTGTCCATTCTCTCCGGGATAATCTCGAAGATCGGTAACCTCACGCTCGGTGATTTCATACCCATTTCAAACATTTCCACCTCTTTACCTTCGTCCAGCAAATCAGCCAAGGGAGAAACGAAGATAGTCATGAGCATCGCTGCATTCGTCAAAGGTGTGGATGACAACGGCAACCTCATTCTCGAGGGTAAAAAGGAGATAAAGATAGGTGAGCAGGGATTCCAGATAATCATAAGGGGAACGGTCAAACCGGATGACATCGATGCGGACAACAAGGTCGAATCGACGAAGTTAGCGGATGCGACGATCATATACGATGGAAAGGTGGTTTTCAAGCAGAAACCGAACGAGGATAGATGGTTCGAATGGATACTCTCCTCCTTAGCGGGGGTGATCTTCTGATGAGAAAATTTTTTCTGATTCTGATCCTTTCAACGTTGACCATCTTCGTTTTTTCATCGCAGGGTGTGAGGTTGAAGGATATAGCGAAATTCAGAGGAGCGAGGGACAATCAGCTTTTCGGGGTTGGAATAGTTGTCGGATTGAACGGGACAGGAGATTCGACGCTTGTGCCTTCCACTCTCATATCGAACATGCTGAAGAACTTCGGAATAAAGGTTGAACCGTCCACCTTGAAATCGAAGAATTCCGCCTTGGTGATGGTGACCGCGGATATACCACCTTTTTACAGGGAAGGTATGAGGTTGGATGTGGTCGTTTCCTCCCTCGGTGATGCGAAGAGTCTCAGAGGGGGTGTCTTAGTTCAAACGCCTCTCTACGGGGCTGACGGTAAGGTTTATGCAGTTGCGCAGGGACAGATCAGCGTTGGAGGGGAAGATGTGAATCAGAGCATGAACCTTCAGAGCAGATACAAGGTCGTTGGGTACATTCCGAACGGTGCGATAGTGGAAAGAGAGATACCTTCCGAAATAGTATCCGATAACAGCGTGACGATACTTTTGAACGAACCGGATTTCACCACCGCAGCCAGGGTTTCTCAGGCGATAAATGAGAAGTTCGAGGATTATCTCGCGAAGGCAATGGATGCATCTTCCATACGCGTCAGAATACCGAAAGTGTTTGAGGATGATGTGATAACTTTTTTGGCCATTCTTGAGGATATAGAGATCGTTCCGGACAGCCCGGCGAGGGTCATCGTGAATGAAAGAACCGGGACGGTCGTCTTCGGCGGGAATGTGAAGATATCGGATTGCGCCATATCCTACGGAAATTTCAGCGTGGTTATAAGATCCGGAAAGATAGGGGACAACAGATCCGAAAGCACTGTAGAAAATTTAGTCAGCGCGTTGAAGGCACTTGGAGCGACTCCGCAGGATATAATAGCGATAATACAGGCTATAAAACGAGCGGGGGCTCTCCATGCGGAGCTGGTGGTAATGTGAGAATAAACAGCGTGGATTCTTCCCACCACCTTCAGGATGCTCGGAAACTCAGGAAAGCGGTTGAAGAATTCGTTGGGTTGGTCTTTTCCGACGTGTTCAAAAAACTGGACAGGAGCATCCCAAAATCCAATTTGATACCGGAAACTCCCGCACAACGATGGTTCAAAGATATGCTCTATGAAGAGTATTCCAGGAAGATGGTTTCCCTCCATTTTTCAAACCTCGTGGATCTCATCATGAAAGACCTCGCGTTAAAGAATTATAGAAAATGAACCGATAAGAATCCTGATAGGATCGAAAAAACCAGGGGGTGATCGAGTTGAGAGTCAATCCAACCCCCTCTGCCGGTTCAAACAAGGTCGAAAT
>QNAU01000210.1 GCA_003641545.1 Thermotoga sp. | reverse complement strand
TTCGTTTTCAAAATATTATGTGACTCAGAGTTCAAGAGAAGGTCACATAAATGTGACCTTTTTTTAATGGAAAAGCATCACTTCTGAAGAGGGGGGATACTTATGAGAAAGTTTCTCATCATCGTGCTTATACTTCTGATGAGCATTTTCGCTCTTTCAAAGGTCAAGATTCAGTTCTGGCATGCCATGGGTGGTTGGAGAATCGATCTGTTGAAGAACATGGCGGAGGAATTCATGAAACAGAATCCGGACATCGAGGTGGAGGTTCAGTACACAGGGAGTTATAGGGATACCTTGAACAAATTGATAGCAGCTGTTAAAGCGGGAACACCACCACATGTTGTTCAAATATACGACATAGGGACGCAAGTCATGATAGACGGAGACATAGCGGTTCCAGTTCAAGAATTGATGAATAAAGATCCTACTTTCGATATTGGAAAATTCCTCAGACCCGTTCTGAATTACTACAAAGTGAACGGAAAGTTCTACTCCATGCCTTTCAATTCATCCAACCCAATTCTTTACTACAACAAAACGTTGTTCAAAAAAGCTGGGTTGGATCCTAACAAACCTCCGAGAACTTTTGAGGAACTCATAGAATATTGTAGAAAATTGACCGTCAAGGATGAAAATGGAAACATCGTTCAAGCTGGTATAACTTGGCCTCTTCACTCATGGTTCTTCGAACAATTCATGGCTGTTCAAAATGCGCCCCTCGTTGACAATAACAATGGAAGAACGGGGAGACCGACAAAAGCAGTTTTCAACAACGAAGCTGGTAGAAGATTTTTCAGGTTGTGGTACACTTTGTCAAAGGAAGGGATAATGATCAACACGAAGAAAGAGGACTGGACGGGGGCAAGACAGCTTTTCGCATCCCAGAAAGTTGCCATGCTGATAAGTTCAACTTCAGATGTCGCTTTGGCTATGAAACTTGCCAAGGAGAATGGATTCGAACTTGGAACCGCATTCTTACCGAGACCAAAAGGAGCTGAAAGTGGAGGAGTTGTCATAGGTGGAGGTAGTCTCTGGATAATAAAAGGGCATCCGAAGGATGAAATAGAAGCTGCATGGAGATTCGTCAAATGGATGGCTGAACCCAAGCAACAGATAAGGTGGCACGAAGGAACGGGTTATTTCCCTGTTAGAAAGGATGCGGTCGAGCAACTTCTGACGAGTGGATATTACGCCAAATATCCTCATCATCTCACCGCCTTGTTGCAGCTTCTGCTGTCCGAGCAGAATTACAACACGAACGGAGCTATAATAGGAGCGTTCCCGGAAGTCAGAGAAATAATTGAAACCGCCGTTGAAAGAATGTTGAACGAAGAGATGACACCAGAGGAAGCCTTGAAATGGGCTGAGAAAGAAGCAACCAAAGCTATCAGAGAATACAACGAGCTGTATCAGTGATTTTGATCAAAACCGAACGGGGGATTATTCCCCCGTTCATATCCATCCGTTTTTGGAGGGTGAAAGGTGAGGAAGATAATACCGTATGTTCTTCTTGTTCCGACTTTCCTAATAATTGGAATGTTCATATATTGGCCCGCGGTGTATTCTCTGAGATTAAGTACTTGTAGGTTGAGCCCATTTGGAAACAGAATGATCTTCGTAGGTTTCAGAAATTTCGTAAAATTGTTCAACAATAAGGAATATTTATTTTCGATAAGGGTAACGGTGTTGTATGTCCTTTTAAGTGTTGTTATAACTATCTTCCTTTCATTCTTCATAGCTCTTTTACTCGAAATGAAGGTTCCTGGACACACCATCTACAGGATGCTCATCTTCACACCGTATGCTATCTCTCCTGCCATAGCTGGAACATTGTGGTCTTTTCTTCTGAATCCTGTTGTCGGACATGTGAATTATCTTTTCTCGAAGTTCTTTGGAATAAGCGTTGACTGGATAACATCTAAGCCGTATGCTTTCTACGCCATAGTGTTCGCCTCCGTTTGGAAAACAATGCCTTTCGACGTCATATTCTATCTTGCAGGTCTTCAAAACATACCGGACGATCTTCTCGAAGCTTCCACCCTGGATGGTG
Source organism: Thermotoga sp. (assembly GCA_003641545.1). Taxonomy (GTDB): domain Bacteria; phylum Thermotogota; class Thermotogae; order B21-G9; family B21-G9; genus B21-G9. The sequence goes on along the minus strand of QNAU01000210.1, from coordinate 1,096 downwards.
CGAATTGGTGGACAAGGACGTGGAAGATAATCTTCCCGCTCCTATCCCCGATAACCTTTTACCTCGTCATAATGAACATAATCTCCTTCATGTTCGCATCGTTTGCCATAGTGGATGTCATGACCAAAGGAGGACCAGGCAATTACACCACCACGATGATCTACAGATTGTTTCTGGATGCGTTTGCATTTCAGAAAACAGGATTAGCTTCGGCTGAGAGCGTGGTGCTGTTCGTTATAATGGCAATCATAACCTTTTTGTATTTCAAATACGCTGAGAGAAAAGTTCACTACCAGTAGTAGGTGGGATAATGAGAAAAACGAGAAGGAGAATGATCAACACCATAATCGTGGAGATAATACTTGTGATATTCACTCTGATAGTTGCCATGCCGCTGTTTCTAGCGATAACTATAAGCCTTCAGAGACCCGAACTGGTTTTTTCCTATCCACCGAAGATATTCCCAAGGGGCTTCTATGTTAAGAATTACATCGATGCGTTCAATCTCGTCCCACTTTTGAGACTCCTTTTGAACAGTTTGATAATGGCATCTATGATAACGCTGGGAAAGATAATAACTGGAACCTTGGCAGGTTACGCATTCGCAAATTTTAGATTCAAAGGGAAGGAAGTATCATTTGCCCTTCTGTTCGCCACTCTGTTTCTTCCCGCCGAGACCGTCATGATCGTTCCTCTGTTCTTGATCATGAAAAAATTCGGGTGGGTTAACACATATTGGGCTTTGACTGTGCCGTTCATGGCGAGTGCAACAAATACATTTTTGATGAGACAGCACTTCATGACGATACCGAAAGAACTCGAAGATGCGGCGAGAATAGACGGTGCCACTCCCATGCAGTATTTTTTCAAGATTTTACTCCCGCTTTCAAAATCCATGATAGCAGGTGCTTCGATAATAAATTTCGTGTATGCATGGAACATGTATCTCTGGCCCTTGGTTGTCACGATGGAGGACAAGATGAAAACAGTCCAAATAGGTGTTAAAATGCTGATAGATGCTGAGTCTGCCAACAATTGGGGAGTTATAATGGCTGGAACGATCGTGGTTCTGTTTCCAACTTTGCTGATGTTCCTG
>QNAU01000209.1 GCA_003641545.1 Thermotoga sp. | reverse complement strand
CCCTTCGGACAGAAACCAACCTTGAACTTTCTTATGACGTTGAGAGAGATGCATCGCTCGTCTTTGAGATGATTCAAAATATCGGGATTCCTCAGAAGATTCTCATGATACACGTTCGCCAATTTCCCAAGAATGGATTGATAGAGTTCATACATGCTCTTTCTACGATCAAGGTTGAGTTCAATTCCTGCCCTATCTGCAAGTTTCTTCAAGGCATCCATGAATGATATCTTCTCGTATTCCTGAACGAACTTTATAACATCACCCGATGCACCACACCCAAAACAGTGATACATCTGCTTCTCGGGACTTACATAGAAAGAAGGTGTCTTTTCAACGTGAAAGGGACAGAGAGCTCTGTAGTTCTTCCCAACTTTCTTCAAATCTATATAATCTGATATGACATCCACTATGTCCAAACTCGATTTTATCTTATCTATGATCTCACGGGTGACCATCCTATCATCTCTTGGAGAACTGAGGAGCTCTTCTTGCCTTCTTCAATCCATACTTTTTCCTTTCCACCATTCTCGGATCTCTCGTCAACATACCCTTCTCCTTTAGAATCTTACGAAGCTCCGGATTGTACCGCACCAAAGCTCTGGCTATCCCAAGTCTGGCAGCTCCAGCCTGTCCACTGAGTCCCCCGCCTTTGAGATTCAGTAGAATGTCAAATTTTCCAACGGTGTTGGTCACCTCTAAGGGTTCGAACGCATGTTTGACCAGGGTCAACCTCTGAAAATACTTGGTCGCATCATCGTATTCCTTACCGTTTATCTTTATCTTACCCTCCCCAGGCCTCAAATGAACTCTGGCAACCGCATTCTTCCTCCTACCGGTTCCGTAGTAATCGGTTATCATATCTAAACCTCCCTTTCACACGATTCAATCCAAGTTCAGAAGAACAGGTTTTTGTGCTTGATGGGGATGATCCGGTCCACTGTAAATCTTAAGTTTCCTCAGCATTTTCTTTCTCAACTTGTTCTTCGGGAGCATACCTTTGACTGCTAGGTATATCAACTTCTCCGGGTGCTTCTTCAGAAGCTGTTCCGCGGTCCTAACTTTGAGATTCCCTATGTATCCACTGTGTGAATAGTATTTCTTCTCCTTAAGTTTTTTACCAGTTAGAACTACTTTATCACAGTTGACAACTACAACGTAATCTCCTCCATCTACATTTGGAGAATACACCGGCTTATGCTTTCCTTGAAGCAAGAGTGCAATCCTGGATGCCAGCCTTCCCAGCACCTTTCCTTCCGCATCAACGAGATACCATTTTCTATCGATCTCGTCTCTCTTGAAAAATCTCGTCTTATTTTCCATCCCATTCTACCTCCCGATCACATTACATCTTTCTTCTCAAAGACACTGATATATTTCCTGTTCTTCCTCACGTGGAATTTCACAAATCCATCTTTCAACGCGAAAAGTGTGAAGTCCCTTCCGAGTCCAACATTTTCACCGGGCCAGAACTTCGTTCCTCTCTGTCTCACAAGTATATTTCCAGCTCTGACGAACTGACCATCCCCAACTTTAACGCCGAGATACTTTGGATTGCTGTCTCTACCGTTTCTCGCAACTCCTCCACTCTTTTTATGTGCCATCATCCATCACCTCCACATGTATGCTGGAAGGAAAACGATTTTCGAGATCTTTCAAGGAGTCAAATAAAGCACCGATGAAATCATTAGAACGTTCGTCGTCAATTTCTTTCACCCTGAAGATCAAGAATCCTTTCCTTTTCTCATAAGAACCCATGTTCTTGAATTTCTCAGTTATGGATTTCACCGTGTGTGTCGTTAAAACACTCACAGCGGTGCATACCCTGTCCACTCCATCCTCGAAATCTGCGTGTCCTTCAACGTCGAAGCCGATGTATTTATCTCCCATCTTATGAAATGTGACCTTTATCATGATGGAATCAAACCGATATCTCCTCTATCCTGATGAGAGAATACCATTGCCTATGACTCTTGTTCCTTCTGTAATTCTTTCTTGGCTTGTATCTGATAACCTTGACCTTCTTACCTCTGAGATTCTTCAAAAGTGTGGCTTTAACCTTGGCTCCCTCAACATAAGGATTTCCAATCATTCGTTCTCCGTCTTTGACAACGAGCAGAACTTTATCGAATATTACCTCTTCACCTTCTCTCCCATCTATCTTTTCCACTTTCAACACGCTGTTTTCCGAAACCTTGTATTGCTTGCCCCCTGCTTCTATTATAGCTAACAAAAACACCACCCCCTTTCATTCTGTCAAACGAAGGGGCAAAAAACCTCAAGAATTATACTCACTGTATTGGAATTTTTCAAGATTGGAATTTTTCAAGTCGCAGATGGACATGAAGATATTAACCAGTTGTTGGGTAAGGAATTGGGTATAAAAGAATCCTTCCTCGTGCTAAGAACCCTGAGATTCTTAACACAAGGAGGAAGGACTTTGTCCAATGTAGTAATAAGTTGAAAAGATGAAACAACAAAAAGGTCTACACCTTTGATAAAATTTGTCTGAGAACAAACCTAAGAGGAAGTATAGCCTCATGAAAAACATTCACATTAGACAGGGTGTTGATGAAAAGGTTTCATGATCTCACAATTTGAAGAATTCCATTTTTTGTTGGAGCATTTGTGCAGATTCCGCCAGATTTTGAGAAGCGGCGCTTATTTCCTCTACAGCCGCATTTAGTTCCTGGAGTGTGGCATTCAGTTCCTGCGTGGTGTTTGTTGTTTTATTTATCAATGTATTGAGTTTATCCACAGCTGCCGCCATTTCTTGCGCACCAGCTCCTTGTTCCTCCGCACTCGCTGCAACTGTATCCACCATGATCTGTAATTCTTTCAACGCTTCCGCTATAGCTTTGAATATATCCAGCACCCCTTTAACTCCTTGCGCCATTTCATCTATTGCGGATACTGTTTTGTCAACATAATTCGCCGATTTTTCCACTTCGCCTCTTATATTTTCGAGTATTCCCGCTATCTGTTGTGTTGCCTGCCTGCTCTCTTCTGCAAGTTTTCTTATCTCGTCTGCTACGACTGCAAAGCCCTTTCCAGCATCCCCAGCTCTTGCCGCTTCTATCGCTGCGTTGAGTGCGAGAAGATTTGTTTGTTCGGAGATGGAGTTTATTGTTTCGACTATAGTTGTTATG
>QNAU01000208.1 GCA_003641545.1 Thermotoga sp. | reverse complement strand
CTATCGACGGTGAATATCCTACCATCCTTGAGATACCATTCTCCTTTCTTTTCGTAAGCCTTCTTGGCGTACACAACTCTCGTGTTTCTATGATGGATCTCGTAGATTATCACATCGTTGAAGACCTTCTCATCGGGATCGAATCTTTTGACGTAGAAATACTTGTCCTTCTGCCCTTTGAAAAATGTGTTCATTTTAACCGTAACCTTCGGTCTTCTGTATATGTACCTTATCAAAGCTTCGTTGGCTTTGTGGTTGAAACTCGGAACGAGGAAATCGTTCAACAGGTAGGCTCCGAAGCTCAGGATCAGTGATAAAAGAAGAAATGGAACGACGACCTTTTTCGTCGGTATGCCGTGTGTTTGTAAAGCCATGAGTTCATGCTCCGTTCCAAGTTGGGAAAGAACCCAGAATATTGCGAGGAGAACACCAACTGGAATCCCAAGGACCGTGAAATAAGGAAGATTGTAATACAGCAGAACGAAGAGCTTGATCAATGGTATCCTGTTTCTGACTATTATATCCGAAAGTTGATACAGAAGTTCGACACTTATGAAAATTATGAACCCCCCAAGTCCTATCGCCATGGGAAGGATCGACTCTTTCAGGAGGTATTTCGTGAGAATCTTCAAACCTTTCCTTCACCCCTTTTTACCTTCTCTGAGAGCATCTCGAGGCTATCACCGAAACATCTTCTAACCTCACCGGTGATTATGTAATACGTGGCTTCGGCAATGCTCGTCGCATAATCAGCCATCCTCTCGAGCGACATTATTATGGAGAACAACTTGTGACTGTTCAGGGATTCTTTTCCCATCTTCAACGATCTCAATATCTGCGATTTCAACCTCATGTATATCGAATCCACGAAATCATCATCCCTACAGACTTCCTCCGCAAGGGATATGTCCATGTCTACATAACTTCTGATACTCTTCCTTATCATCACGAGGGTTGATTCCGCCATCTTTTCGACTTCATCCATGTACGACAACGTGGGCGATTTCAGAAAATCCGAGATGGCTTTGACTATATCATTTATCAGCCGTCCCATCTCGTTCAGGCTGAAGGATATCTTCAAAGCCATCGCCAAGATCTTCAGGTCGAATCCCATTGGTGAAAACAATCCGATGAGATCTATCGCCTTCTCCTCGAGAGAACTACACATCAGATCGATCATGAGATGAACATTTTTCAGTTCGTTGAGCATGTCTTCATTCCTGTCTATGAGCGAGGTTATAGTTTTCTCGAGGGATTCCTCTATGTATCTCGCTATCTTTAAGAGCTCATCATTGAGCTTATCCATCTCACCACTCAAAGTCTTCATTTTCGCCCTCCATCAGAGAATATAGAAAACCATACCTGCATCCTTTCGCACTCACGACGACCTCACCGAGGGAGAACCTCTCCATTATCTCACGAACAAGGGTAAAACTCACAGGAGTTATCTTCTCTCTCCCCTTCGCCAAAGGTGTCAATTTGGAGAATTCCTCATCCTCCAAATTAAAAATTCTTCCTTCCATCCACCTTATCCATCCAAGATCCAGACTGGATCCATCTATTTCCTCGAAATTCCACTTTTTCAACTCCTTCCTCATGGCAACCATCGTGGTGAAAGTCCCACCTATCCCGACCATCCTGTCGAATTCACCTTCTACACTCCTTAAGAATTTTTCCAAAAAGTTCTTGAGATCGTCCCTGTCGATTCTTCCACTCTCATCCGTAAACTCGTTTCTCAGATACCACAATCCTATCGGAAAACTCTCGACCTTCTCCACCATCCTCTTTCGACTGAAGATGAACTCAACACTTCCCCCACCTATGTCAACGATCAGCGTTCTATCTTCCAGAAGACCTAAAACGGATTTGTGGGAATAGAAAGCCTCCTCGTTCGAGGTGAGGATCCTTCCCTCAACGCTTGAATTTTTCATCAATTCTTCGAAGATCCCGGGATTTCTCCTGAAAAATTCGGTACCAAAAGCTCTTATTTTCCCTGCTCCCAATTCCACAGATTTTTTCACCATGTATTCCAAGGTCCTCCTCGCTCTCTCGAGCCTACACTTGAGATCAACCTTTTCATCACCGAGTCCAACATTCACGATTTCTTCAAGGATGATTCTCCCATCCTTGGATCCGATCAAGAGGATGAAGGAGTTGGTTCCAAGGTCAACAACTGCAACTCTATCCATATCTTTACACCTCTTCTCACATCATCCGCATAGAAGAACCATCAAGTCGTTGACGTTGGTTCCAGTCGGTCCGGTTATCAGAAGATCCCCGCTCATGTTCAGAGCATTGTAAGAATCATTGTTTCTAAGGAAAGCCAGAGGATCGTGCCCTTTCCTTCTTATCCTACCCGCTGTGCCACCATCCACCAAACCACCTGCAGCATCGGTTGGACCATCGGTCCCATCGGTTCCCGCCGACAGAAGAACCACGTTGCCCATACCCTCTATACAGAGAGCAAAGCTCAAAGCGAGTTCTTGATTCCTTCCACCCTTTCCCTTTCCTTCAACCTTCACCGTCGTTTCACCACCGAATATCACCGCGCATGGTCGGGATAACGGTCTGTTGAAAGTCGTTATTTCCTTTGCAATGCTCGATATGAACCTTCCCGCTTCCTTAGCCTCACCCTCCAGAAATGTGGTGAGAACCATGGAATCATATCCCAACTCCTTCGCCTTTTTCAGTGCGGTATCGCATGCCATTTTTAAATTGCCTATTATTCTCACCTCGACGTTATCGAGTTCCTTGGGTGTCTCAGGTACAAGTCCCTTGATACCATCCTCTATGTAATTCAAAACAGTTTTGGGGACATCATCCAAAAGTTCGTACTTTTCAAGAATCCTCCACACATCCAAGAATGTGGTTTCATCCGGAACCGTTGGACCTGATGCTATCACACTCGGTGGATCACCGAGAACATCGGAGAGGATCAGCGTGATTATCCTGGTTGGATGGACATATTCCGCAAATCTTCCTCCCTTCACCTTGGAAAGATGCTTTCTGACCGTGTTTATCTCCCCTATCGTCGCTCCACATTTTAGAAGCAGATCGTTCATCTTCACGATTTCCTCGAGTTTCAAAGGTTCCATCGGGGATTCGAAGAGAGCGGATCCTCCACCAGATATCAGAAAGAGTATTTTCACCTCTCGATCTT
>QNAU01000207.1 GCA_003641545.1 Thermotoga sp. | reverse complement strand
TAGCATAGCCTTGAATATCCACGGAACATCCTTTATGTTCAATCCCCAAACATCCGGTTCACCATCTCCGTTGAGATCCTTCGTTATCTTCTTCGCATACTCCAAAAGTTCATCCCACGTTTGAGGTGGATGATTTGGATCGAGTCCGGCTTCCTTCATCAATTTTTTGTTGTATATTAGAACCGGTGTGCTTATGTTGTAGGGTATGGCACATATTTTTCCCTTGTATTTCGAATATTCCCAGGCAACATCGTAGAAGTCGTTCATGTCGAAGGTGGGATCACTCTGGATGTATTCGAGTATTTTGTAATTTCCGTAAGGTCCGGTGAATATTGGCCCAGCGGGTATTATGCCCCCGTTGGGTAAACTCTTCGTTGCAAGTGCCGCGGTGACTTTCTGCGCAGTATCTCTGTACTTACCCGTATAAATCGCCTTCACCTTTATGTTGGGATGAGTTCTGTTGAACTCGGCGACGAGGGACTTGAAAACCTCTCCCTTGAACCCACTGAGTGGATACCAGAAGACTATCTCGACCGCGAAGGAAAATGCACACACCAACATGACGAGAACCGAAAGGATTAAAGCTTTCCTCATTTCCAAACACCTCCTTGTCAGAATTTCAGACCCGTGAGGGTCGTGGATTTTACCAACTGTTTCTCCGCGAGTATGTAAACCACGAGAACGGGAATTATAGCCATGAGAGATGCGGACATCATCAGGTTGTATTGCGTTCCTCCCTCTTCCACGAAGTATTTCAAACCGACCGGTAATGTCCTCATTTCCGGTGTGTTGGTTATGACGAGTGGCCAAAGATAACTTCTCCAGTTCGTCAGAAATGTGAACAGGGATATCGTCCCTATAGCCGCTCTTGAATTCGGTATTATCACGTGGAAGAGTATCCTGAAATATCCGCATCCATCTATCTTCGCAGCATCCTCGAGATCCTTCGGTATGGTCAGGAAGAACTGCATGAGAAAAAATATGGAGAAACCGTTGTAAAGAAACGGAACTATCAGCCCCTGATACGTATCCAACCACCCGAGTTTGTAGATTATCACGTAGGTCGGTATCAGCGTGACTTGAAACGGCATGATCATTGTCGAGAGAAAGAGAATCGCTATCGGTATCCTTCCCGGAAATCTCAACCTCGCGAGGGCGTAAGCGGATAGTATCGAGACCAACGTTTGACCGATCGTGATCATCGACGTGACGATGATACTGTTCAGGTAGTATCTGAGAAAAGGAACCATATCGAAGACGCGCTTGAAATTGTCGAACACCCATCTCGTCGGAAACCATCTCGGGGGATACACGAACGAATCAGAATCAGGTTTGAAAGCGGAAAGGAACATCCACACGAACGGGAATATCATCGAGATGGCTCCGATTAAAAGTATCGTGTGGATGATCACGCTTCTCCGCAACCTCTCTCTCACCGTTTCACCCCTGATCAGGAATAATCTATGCTCTTGCTCCCACCCAGTTTCTTGTGAACCTGAGTGAGAGCCATCACCATACCGAAGAGAACGACCGATGCACTCGCAGCTCTACCCATCCTGTAATTCTCAAAGGCTTGCTGATATATGTAAAAAACCATGACACCGGTGCTGTAGAGGGGTCCACCGTTGGGTGTCATGACTGAAATCTGGGTGAATATCTTGAAAGAATTTATTATTCCCATCAGGACCACGAAGTAAACTATCGGGGATAGAAGAGGGAGAGTTATTTTGAAGAACGCCTGCCTCGAATTCGCCCCATCTATGTAAGCTGCCTCGATGAGATGCCTCGGGATGGATTGAAGCCCCGCCAAGAATATGATCACATCGTATCCGAGTCCCTTCCAGAGTGAGAACAGGATTATGGAAGGCATCGCCCACTTCGGATCGTACAGCCATTTCAAAGGTTTCAAGCCGATATGTCTGAGTATTTCATTCAGAGGACCGAATGTCGGATCGAACAGCCAGAGCCATATCAGTGCGGTTGCAACCATCGGAGTGACCACCGGTGCGAAGTATGAGATCCTGTAGAATTTCTTCATCCTTATACCTTTGTCCAGAAGAACCGCTATGAAGAGCGAGAGAACCAAATCCAGCGGTATCTTCACACTCGCGAAATAAAGCGTGTTTCTGATGGATTTGATGAATTTCTCATCCTTGAAGATGTAAACGTAGTTCTTCCAACCGATGAACTTCGGCGTTGGGTCCACCAGATTCCAGTTGGTGAAACTCAGGTAGAAAACCGCCACCATCGGTATGACGACGAAGATGAAGGACAACAGGAGTGCGGGTGATAGACATAAGTATGCGGTTAGAGTTTCACGGATTTTGCTCTTCTTCATCCTTCCACATCCTGAACACCACCTTCATACAATCTCTGTCCACCACCCTTTCAAATGCCTTATTATGATCCTCAATGTGATAGCTGTGGGTTATCAATATAGCGTATTTATCCTCGTTTTTCTCTATCTCGTTCAGCGCCCTTATGAAATTGCGCATAGAGTATCCAAAACTTCCAACGATGTTGACTTCCCGATAGTGAATATGGTATGGATTGAGACTGAATCTCGAGTCCTTCGAATACCCACCGAACAGCATGAGTGAACCTCCATCCTTCACGAGATCCAAAAAGTTGAAAGGTTCATCCACCGTCGATGCCATTATTACCACATCGTATCTTCGATTCTCATCCAAATCCTTCGGATGAACGATCCTGAAACCGAGATCCTTCAGAAATTCTCTCCTCCAGTCGTGGGGTTCGGATATCACAACCTCTCTTTCATCTTCATCGATACACAGGGCGAAGAGCGACCCCATTACCCCCCCACCGATTATCAGGGCATCCTCGAATCTTCCCAACCTCTCCATCCTTTCAATGGCGGTCATGACACATGCGAGGGGCTCGGTCAAAACGAAGGAATCGTTCGGTCCCGATACCTTGAAGATGGCTTTCAAAGCGTGTTTCATAGGGATATCCACGTATTGAGAGAAACATCCGGTGGGAATGTAGGTTTTATTCTCACACAATTCGGGAATACCTTTCAAACACTTTTCACATACACCGCATTCTGAATACGGTGCTATCACAACGTAATCTCCCACTTCTACTTTTTCGAAATCGTATGGTTTTTCTTCCACAACCCCAACACATTCGTGCCCAAGGATAGTCGGAGGTTT
>QNAU01000206.1 GCA_003641545.1 Thermotoga sp. | reverse complement strand
CTTGACAACCGATGTGATGATTGGATTTCCAGGAGAAACGGATGAGGATTTCGAAAGAACCTTGGATCTGATCGAAAGGGTCAACTTTCTCAAGGTTCACATCTTCAGATTTTCCCCGAGACCCGGAACACCAGCCATGAAACTCCACAAACTCGAAGGGGTGGATGAAGGAAAGGTGAAGGAAAGGTTCAAAATTCTGAACGAAGTATCGTTGAGAGTTAGGAATGAAACCGTGGAGAAACACGTTGGAAGGATCAGATGCGTGTTGGTGGAGAGGATGAAGGACGGAAGAGCAGTTGGATTCGACGAATATTACATACCACACGAAATCGATTCGAATGGTTCGAACCTTGAGCTGAATGAATTTTTCAAGGTAAGAATCGGGAAGGTCACACGGAATGGAAAGGTGGTGAGCTCGAGAATTGCTGATTTACCTGAACGGTGATTGGCTGGATCCAGAGGATGCCAAGGTGTCCGTTTTGGACAGAGCTTTTCTCTTCGGCGACGGTGTTTATGAGACTCTCAGAACCTACGATCGAAACATAGTTGCCATCTGGGATCATTTGGACAGATTGAGAAATTCTGCCAACGGATTGGGGATAGACGTGCCCGATCCTTCACATCTGGTAAAAATGATAGAAAAAGGCGTGGATGAGATCGGAGATGACGATGTGTATATAAGGATCATCGTGACCAGAGGCAATCCTCCGTTCACCATGAAGGTTGAGAGAAACGTTCCGAATATCGTGATGCTGTTCGAAAGGGTATCCGAACTCAGGGGAAAGATAAACTACGAAGAGGGCGTCAAAGTCAGCCTGTCGAGGATAAGAAAGATCCCACCAGAATCGTTCGATCCGAGGATAAAGTCCATAGGTCAACCGGACAGAATAATGGCTCGTCTCGAGATGGAACCGGATGATTACGAAGCCATCATGCTGACGGTGAAAGGATTGGTTGCGGAGGGAACGATGAGCACGATCTTCATGGTGAAAAATGGAATCTTGATAACTCCCTCCCTTGAAACCGGAATACTCGATGGAATAACCAGAAAATACGTGATAAAACTTGCCAGAGAAAAGGGGATCAAAGTTGAGGAAAGATTCGTCGAGGTGAAAGAACTGTTCGAGTGTGATGAGATCTTTCTAACTCACACGAGTGGTGGAATAGTGCCGGTTGGAATCTTCGAGAACGGGAGAAAGATGGTTGGTGAAGTGACGAAAAGCATACTGAAAGATTTCAAAGATTTCGTGATTTCGGAAGGGAGGTGATCTATTTGAAAGTCGTCACCTTCAACATAGGGGACGGTGAGTATGCGCTGGATATAAATTACATAGAGAGCGTGGTCGATATGCTTCCCATCACGAGGGTACCGGAAGCTCCTCACGAGGTGGAAGGGATCATAAACCTCAGGGGAGAAGTCATGCCGTTGATAAATTCTTCCAAACTTCTGGGTGTGGAATCTCGAGCGGAAAGTAAGGGAAAGATAATCATCCTGAACTATAAAAACAGGAAATTTGGATTCCTCGTGGATGAGATAAGGGAGGTGATCGATGTATCCGAAGAGGATGTGGAACCTGTGGACGAAAGGATTGGAGTTGGTGGAAGATACATAGATGGAATAATAAAGAGGAAGGACAAACTCGTGATACTACTCAAACCATCCCTCGCGAGTGAGGAGGTCTTTTCCACGGGAGTTGGATGAGGTTTGAAAGGAGGTGCTCGTGTGAAGAATTTGACGAAATATATCTACATTCTGATCGTCGTGATCATAATCATAATATACGTATCCATGGGAATATACCAGGTGGACGCATCGGAGGTTGGGTTGGTCAAAAGATTTGGAAGATACGTCAGGACGACTGGGCCTGGGATACACTTTCATCTCCCTCCTCCGATTGAAAGCGTGACGAAGGTTGATGTGAGAACTCTGAGAAAGATCGAAATAGGGTTCAGAACCGAAAGTGTTCCAAAATTTTCATATCGTGAGGTTGAACAAGAAGCCTTGATGATGACGGGAGACAACAACTTTGCACTCGTGGAAGCGGTTATACAATACAGGGTCAAGGATCCGGTGAAGTATGCCTTTTCCCTCTATTCCCCCTACCAAACCGTCAAATTTGCCATGGAATCGGTCTTGAGGGAAAGAGTTGCACAGCGTGGAATAGATGCGGTTCTGACCACCGATAGGGATGTCATAGCTATAGAATCCAAAGAGAAGGTCCAAAGGATACTGGACGAATACGACATAGGTATAAAGGTCGAGAACGTGAAACTTCAGGATGTTTCTCCTCCGAACGAGGTTATAGATGCCTTCGACGATGTAAACAGCGCGAGACAGGATAAGGAGAAATACATAAATGAAGCTTTGAAGTATCAGAACGATATGATACCGAAGGCTCAGGGTGAAGCTCAGGAGATTTTGAACGAAGCCATGGCATACAAACAAGAGGTTATACTGAAGGCTCAAGGAGATGTTGCAAGATTTCTCAAGATATACGAAAAATACAAGCTCAGCCCGGAGATAACGAAGAAGAGATACTACATAGAAACGATGGAGGAGGTTCTGTCGAAAGTGAAGAAAGTGATTCTGTTCGAAGGTGGGGAAACCTTGAAATTTCTTGACATACAGAAGATAATCGGTGGTGATGGAAAATGAAGATCTTCATAATGTTCGCCGTCATAATCGTCATCATAGTCATCATCTTCTCATCCTTCTTCTTCATAGTTGATGAAACAAAGCAAGCCATAGTTGTGAGATTCGGAAAGATAGTCAAGGTGGCAAAAAAAGCGGGTTTGTACACCAAGATGCCTTTCGTCGATTCGGTGGTCTACTTTGAAAAAAGACTCTTGCTTTACGATATAGCCCCCGAGGTGATCATAACTTCGGATCAGAAGCGTCTCGTTGTGGATAATTACGCGGTTTGGAGGATAGAAGATCCGAAGAAATTCTACGAGACGATGAGGAACGTGAACATGGCTTTGACGAGAATAGATGATATAGTCTATGCAAATCTGAGGGATGTATTTGCGAAACATACCCTGGATGAGATCATCTCGGAAAAGAGGAACGAGTTCTTAGCAGAGATAACACAGAAGACGAGAAAATCCCTGAAAGAATTCGGTGTCTATGTGGTCGATGTGAGGATAAAGAGGGCAGATCTTCCAACTGCGAATGCGAG
>QNAU01000205.1 GCA_003641545.1 Thermotoga sp. | reverse complement strand
GGAGATTCACCTTTACCTTCAATCTTTGCTAAGAGATTTGGTCTCCTCTCATCGAGGTAAAATATCTGAGTTTCAATTCCAGATTTTTCCAGAATATCCTTAACATGGTATACGCACTCTCTTTCATTTCCAGGAGGATTCGTGGTGTTGAAACGAATCAGATCTACGAGTATGTTGACCGGGTTTGAAGATACCATCGTGCACCACCTCTTTTCACAGTCATTCACAATTATATCCTAAACCCATTTGTGCTATCATAGAATTGAATTCAGATTTGAAGGTGATGAATGTGAACCTTCATGAAATTGAGAAACTTTACACGGTTCTCAAACCCACTATAGAAAGAAGAATTGAGGAGTTCAAACATATTTGGAGTCGCGGTGATGACGAAAGAATATTCGCAGAATTTTCATTTTGTCTTCTAACACCTCAATCCAAGGCAAAAAGATGCTGGCATGCGGTGGAGAATTTGATGGAAACTGGGGTTCTTTTCAAAGGAGAACCTTCCGAAATTCGAGATTTCCTCGATGGGATAAGGTTCAAGGAGAAAAAAGCGTATTACATAGTGAAAGCAAGAGAGCAATTCACGGTGAATTCAAGGTTGAAGATAAAAGAGATTCTATCCGATCTTCTGGAACATGGAGTTGAGCAGTCAAGAGAATGGTTGGTTGAAAATGTAAAGGGTATGGGATACAAGGAAGCCAGCCACTTCTTGAGAAACATAGGCTTTGGTGAGAACATAGCCATACTCGACAGACACATCCTGAACACGTTGATCGAATTGGGGGAATTGAAGGATCTGCCGAAATCTCTCACTCCAAAAAGATACAAAGCCATAGAGAATCTGATGAGAAATCTATCCCACAGGATCGGGATTCCCATGGATCATCTCGATCTTCTGTTCTGGGCTTCGAAAACTGGTGAGGTGTTCAAATGAGCGAGTTGAGTGAAACGGGAGGGAGAGTGGTGAAACTGACCGCGAGCGTTCAAATATTGCCTCTCAAGTGTGAAAGGGAAATATCGGAGATCGTTGGTGATGTGGTGAAAATCATAAAGGAAAGCGGTTTGAATTACGAAATAGGAGCACATGCGACCGTGGTTGAAGGAGAGTTCGGCGAGATAATCGACCTCGTGAAGAAGATATACGAGTTCTGCCATGACAACGTGGAAAGATCGGTTTTGAACGTGCAGTTTGATATAAAGAAAGAAGGGGTGAGTATCGAGGGAAAGGTTGAGAAGATAAAACGGGAGGTGTGAGGATGTTCGATTACTCAGTTTTTTCAAAAGAGGTGGAGGAACTTAAAGCCTCGGGATTGTTCATAAATATAAGAACACTCGAAAGTCCACAGGGAGCATGGATAGTTGTGAATGGTAAAAAAGTTCTCAACATGTGTTCAAACAATTACCTTGGATTTGCAAACGAGCCAAGATTGAAAGAGGCTGCGAAGAGGGCGATAGATGAATGGGGTGTTGGACCTGGGGCAGTCAGAACGATAGCTGGAACTATGAGAATACATGAGGAACTGGAGAAGGCGCTCGCGCGTTTCAAAAAAGTTGAAGCGGTTTTGCTGGTTCAGAGTGGATTCAACGCGAACCAGGCGGTTATACCTGCCGTGGTTGGAGAAGGTGATGCGATATTCTCGGATGAATTGAATCATGCGAGTATAATAGACGGCGTCAGACTATCAAAGGCTAAGAGATACATATGGAGACATAGGGATCCGGATGACCTCAGATTAAAGCTTGAGGAAGCTGAGAGGGAAGGGGTGAACAGGAAACTCATAATAACTGATGGGGTATTCAGTATGGATGGAGATCTCGCACCTCTGAGGGACATCGTCGAGATAGCGGAGGAATTCGGTGCCATGGTCATGGTGGATGATGCGCACGGTGAGGGTGTTCTTGGGGATCATGGCAGGGGAATAGTGGATCACTTCAACCTGCACAACAGGGTGGATATAGAGATAGGAACATTGTCGAAGGCTTTCGGGGTCGTAGGTGGCTACATAGCGGGTAGGAAGGAGTTGATCGAATTTCTGAAACAGAGAGCCAGACCGTTCTTGTTCAGTAGTTCACCGACACCTCCAGATGTCGCAGCATGTTTGGAGGCGGTCAAGATACTGGAAGAATCGGACGAGCGAGTCAGAAAACTGTGGGAAAACACGGAATATTTCAAGGAAGGAATGAAAAGGATTGGCTTCGATCTCGGATCGAGTGTCACACCGATAACACCTGTGATGCTCTACGATGCCAAATTATCGAGTGAGTTCAGCGCAAGATTGTTCGAGGAGGGAATCTTCGCCCAATCCATAGGATATCCAACCGTTCCAAAGGGTAAGGCAAGAATAAGGGTTATGATAAGTTCCGTTCACACCAAGGAGGATCTTGATTTTGCGATGGAGAAATTCGAGAAGATAGGAAAGGAAATGGGGGTATTGAAGTGATATTACCTGATGGTGTTGCGAAAAAGCTTGTGAAATCCATATCACAGGATGATGAGGGATTGAAATTCGAACTCACCAACCCTCTCATGAACGTCACGATAAGGGGGATGGAGAGAATCTCGATCGACGAGAATCCAATCGATAAGAAGAACGTGATTCTGAGATTCGAAAACATGGAGAAGGATCTTGGGAAAATCGAAGATGAGGGAGGGATGAAATTCAAAGTTGGTTCGACCGTGGAGGTTGTTCTGAGGGGTTGGAAGATCGATTCGGGGGATCACACGATGAAGTTCACCATACTTACCAAGGAATTCGGAAGGATAGACATGAAGGTTCCATTGAAAATTTGAGAAGAACACGTGTGTGGAATTCTAAACCCTGGCACGAACGATTGTGATAATATTGAAACATCAATCAGGTTGGGAGGTGAACCTATGGGTAGAAAGCTTTTGGTGTTGATGGTTTTGCTCGGATTTTCGATCTTTTCCCTCGCATCGAATGTCGTTTACATCTCAACGTGGGGATTCAACCTCGATCTTTTGAACAAAAACATATACAAACCTTTCGAGGAGAAATATGGTGTGAAGATCGTTCCAGAACTCGGCAACAACTCTGTGAGGCTTTCCAAGCTCATCGAAAGGAAGGACAATCCGGTCATAGATGTTGTACATTTTGCGGATTATTACGCCGCGTTGGCGAAGAAGGAAGGTCTGCTCCAACCCATAGATGTGAGCAGGCTGTCG
>QNAU01000204.1 GCA_003641545.1 Thermotoga sp. | reverse complement strand
TGAACGACACTTTTTGATTCCAAACCAAGTTTATCCGCGAGTTCCCTCAAGCTGAGTTCCATATTTTTTAGCCTGAGAATCGCAACCTCTCTCAAATCCCCTGGGAGGGAATCTATTCCAACCATTCTGTCTATGTATCTTATGGCATCCACCTGCTTTTTACTGCTTATACCCGTCCTCCTTGCGTTGGCGCTTATGAAATTCACCGTTCTGAGAACATCAGCCTTTATTTTCCTCTGTTCCATCAGCGATCTATACTTGATTACCCCTCTCACAACACCTATGAACTCCAGAAATTTCACTATTCCCTTTCCAGATTTTATGTAGAGTCTGCTTCTCACGGAACTTCTGGATGTTCCAACATTTATTTTCAACATTTTTGACAACATCCCAGCGATGTCATCGAGAATGGAGCCACCCTCCATCATGGATATTTCGAGCGAATACGATTTCGTCGGATCATTCACAGATCCGGCGGAAAGAAACATACCGCGCATGAAATTTCTGAAAGCTTCGACATCCATACTGGGTAGATACTTTGGATCATCCAGATGGATCCCATACTTTCTGAGAAAGTCATTTATATCGTCTATCTGGACGAGTATCATGTAGGACTTCCTTCCGAGTCTCGATATCGTGCTGAAGAAGATTTCACTTCTTTCTCCCTCCATGTTCATGAGCATTCTGAATCTGTGGGCAGTGTAAGGTGAGCTCAAAACTATGGATAACCTGTCCCCATCTTTGCTTATGATGAGTTTCCCCCTCGCTTTTATGAAACCCGCGATCTCATGGTGAAAATGTTTTTCATCTATTTCCAAATTCACCAGTTCAGATTTTATCTCCTCTGAAAAGCTCATTCTCTTCATACTTTACTCTTCCCCCATTCGAGCAATCTTCTTATCATCGATCCCAATCTCAAAGGATCGTGTCTTGGTTTTTCGAGGTTGTCCCTATCGTCGATCACCATTTGAATTAAAGGTTCTGCGAATACCGGCACATCCACATTCTCGATGTCGAGTTTCACCTGCTCCGCATCTTGCTCCGCATATCTTTCGAGTATATCCCTCGGAACACTCTGAGTGTTGGCTATGACGTAATCGACCTTTGCTCCAAGATATTTCGTTATCTCCCGCACATGATCGCTCAGAGTGTAGCCCGTGGTTTCACCCGGTTGAGTCATTATGTTGGAAACGTATATCTTTACCGCATCTTCGTTGGATCTTATGGCTTCCGGGACTCCTCTAACCAAAAGATTCGATATGACGCTGGTGTAAAGACTTCCAGGTCCAAGGACGATACCATCAGCCTTTCCTATGGCGTTGAGAACCTCCGGTAATGCATCCACATCCTTCGATAGGCTCAGTTCCACAATTCTACTCTTCGAACGAGCTATGTTCGTTTCCCCAACGAGTGTCGATCCATCTTCCATCTTCGCGACGAGTCTCACCAACCTGTCCGTGACGGGGAGAACCTCTCCCCTTATGGCGAGGATCTTGGACAGCTCCTTGACCGCTTCGGGAAAATTGCCGATGATCTTGGTCAGGGCAACGAGTATGAGATTGCCAAGATTGTGCCCTTTGAGGGAAGAATTTTTCTCGAATCTGAAACTGAGGAGTTTGGAGAGTATGGATTCATCTTCCGCCAGAGCTATTATGTTGTTTCTCAGATCACCAGGTGGAGGAATGCCCATCTCTTCTCTCAATATCCCAGAGCTACCACCTTCATCGGTTATCGTCACAACCGCACATATGGAGAGATCATCGAATCTCTTCAAACCTCTGAGTAGACTTGACAAACCAGTTCCTCCACCTATGGCAACAACCTTCATCACATTGGAAGAACCACGCATTCTTTCTCACTCATCCCAGATCCCTATGTTCAACCACCACTCTGTAATTCTCCCTCAATTTCTTTATATCCTCCCCGAGTCGTTCAGCTATATAAACCGATCTGTGCCTTCCTCCCGTGCATCCAATCGATACGGTGATGGACAATCTGCCCGTTTCCTTGTAGTTATCGAGCAGGAAAAGAACAAAATCAAGGATCCTTCTGTAGAATTCCTCCACCAACGGAATCTTTGAAAAGAAATCCACTATTTTATCTTCATAACCCTTGAGATCTTTGAGTTCATCCACGTAGTACGGATTTGGTAAGATCCTCGTATCCACGACGATATCTGAACTCATCGGTATCCCGTTTTTGTAGCTGAAACTGAGGATGTTGACTGTGAATCCAGAGAATCCAGGTTCCGATATCAGTTTCTTCAACGCGTTTCTCAGTTGATTCATGGAGTAGCTGGATGTATCGAGCACGAAATCGGATCTTTCCCTCAAAACCTCGAGAAATTCACGCTCCCGTTTTATCGATTCCTCGAGGGAAAGATTCGAATCGAACGGATGGGGACGCCTGGTGAAGGCATACCTTTTGAGTATAACCTCATCCGAGGAGTCGAGAAAAATGACGGACACATCGTAGTCTTCCTTTCTCATCTCATCCACAGCTTTCAGAACCTTCCTCGGATCTCCCGATCTGCTATCCACAACGACCGCAAGTTTTGTCCTGCCGGAACTCACGAGGATATCACAGAATTGATTCAAGATTTCAGGAGGGATGTTGTCCACGCAGAAGAAGCCAAAATCTTCCAAAATATCGAGGGCAGACGTTTTTCCTGCCCCAGAGATTCCAGTTATTACGATTATCCTACCTTTCATCCTTTACGCTGTCCCTGTCTTTCCCTCTGCTTCTCTGTTGAAGGTTTCTATCAGTCTGTCGTATTTGTCACGAAGTTCCTGAAGCTCCTCCTCCAAATTGAAGAGCTTGGAAGATGTATTCAAAAGAATCAATAACATTATCTCTTCGAAACTAACCCTGTCCTCGTAGCTTCTGTAATTCTCGTATTCTTCCTTGACGTATTCCAAGATTTTCATCACTTTTTCTTCTGGTTCATCCGTTACGAACGAAAATTCCTTCCCCCCTAATTCCAATTTGATCCTTCTCCTCACCCTCACCATCTCCCATTTCATCATTCCTATTGGTATATATGATATCACACACTTTCCATAGAATGTGATTTAATAATAACACAGCGTCAAGTATCTGAAAAGAGAAGGAGGGAGATCGAATGAGGATCGCTCTCGTTCACTATCGCGCGGGATTGATGGATGGGGTTTCCCTCGAGATGGAGAAATGGAAGAAAGTTCTTGAGAGGATGGGGAACGACGTGGACATAATAGC
>QNAU01000203.1 GCA_003641545.1 Thermotoga sp. | reverse complement strand
TGGTTTTCGGGCTGCCGATATACGCGATAAATTACGAGAGTACGCGTTTTCTATCGACTTATGGGATCGAGGAGATCGTTGATCTCAACATAGGATTCTGGTCGTTCTCCATATCCATACTATCTCTGACGAGTTTTGTTCCCTTTCTCATGTACAACCTATCGCGAAACGAGGAAACCGGCATCCTCTACACATTTCCCATAAGCAGATTTCAGATAGCGCTCCTTTTCTCGATAACGTCCTTGATATCCAACACGATGATGCCAGTGGCTTACGTGTTTGGTCTCATGGGATACGCGAGTGCTACCTCCAGATCTTTGTTGTTGGCATTCGTCCTGTCCAGTCTCAACGTTTTGTTCATTGTCTTTGTCTCTCTTCTAATAGCTCTGCTGTTCTCCAAATCGGCCAAAGCAAACCTTCGACGCTTGAACCTCTACATATTCCTATTTGACCTGATAGTGCTCGTACTCATGATCCAGATGAATCCAGCTACGCTCGGCGGGAAGAGATTCACCGAGATATTCCAAAAGCTCAGGATTATGAAAAACATTCTGAATTCACCTTGGAACCCCTTCTACTGGCCGGTTTTAGGACTTGAAAATTCGATCTTCATCGTTCCCATACTCTCATCAGTTCTGATGGCATTTGCGGGTGTTCGCCTGGCATCCAGAAAAATGGATTTCTCACCTTTGAAACTCTCCAGTTGGAGTTTGAGAGGCACGGGCTTTGGTGTATTCGGTAAAGATTTGAAGATAGCTGGAAGGAAGGAGCAGTTCTTCTTCTTTCTCGTATATCCAGTGGTGTTCTCGGTGCTTTACGGATTCTTCACAGGAGATCCTTCTGTGATGATATCGATAAACTGCGTTTTCAGTGTTTTTTACTCATCTGTGATGGGAGCTGCACTCATGCAATCCGAATACGAATCGAATCCCCTGTTCAAGACGTTTCCAGTTCACTGGACTAGGATATTATTCCCGAAGATAATAATTCCAGTTTTGATGTACGTGCCGGTGAGCTCGGCTGTGATCTTATCGTCGATGATGATGGGTTTTGAGTTTTTAAAAGCCCTTGGAGTCATCTCTTTCATGGTTTTGGCTTACACCTTCTCATCTTTGGCGGGTGTTCGAGAATTCCTCAAGAGCCCGACGATTGGAAGGGTCGTTTTACCTGTAACATCTGTTTTGAAAGTTGAGGCTTGGAGTGTCGGACTGGTTTTCGTCGGATTGGTTTACCGATTGACCTATGAGAGATCGAAATTGTTGTATTTCAAAATACTGGGCACTCGTATTGCGATGTTCATGAGCGAATATGGAACTGTGATAAGCGTTATACTGGCTATAACGTTTATGTCGGTATGGTCGTTCGAAATAGCCAAGGAAATGAAGAGATCAGATTGATGGGTTCCAATGATGGCGTCTTTCAGCCACTTCGTCCATTGATATCCTCTCCGCCCTTTCAATCTCTTCCAGATGATCCCTCAGAGATCTCTCCTTCAACTTCTCCAAGGCTTTTCTTTCCTTTCTCTTATCTAGATAATCGTCCAGAGCTTTTTGCTCCATATCACGCAACTTCCTCAGATCATTCAAAATGGAGTCCCTTTCCATTTTCAAGAGATCCAAAATTAGTATCCACTCCCTTATCTCACCACCACTCACGCCTTTTCTCATGGATTCCATCATCTTTCTCTTGTATTTCGATTCTTCAAATTCCAAATTGGACAATCGTTCCTCAAGATCCGAGATCTCGGTTCTGATCCTGAGGAGTTTCTCACGTGCCAGTTCTTCCTCGTGTTCTCGAAGCTTCAGGATGGATTCCAATCTGAACCGGAACCTCATTCTCATTCACCTCTGAGCATCTTCAAAGCTTCTTTTACATCTATCTCTCCTTTTTCGAGCTTTTCCAAGATGTCTTTGGTATCTTCGTACTCTTCACGTGATTCGTATCCAAGAGCTCTTAAAAGATCGTTGAAACGTGAGATGGCCGTTGGGTAAGATATCTTCATGATTTCGGCAACTTTGGAGAGGTTTCCCCTGTTCTTCAAATACAGTCTCAGAAATTCCAGGTTCTTTCTGTCCAGAGCAGCGAACTCGTTCAATTGGAAGTTGCCCTCTATCGTCGTTCCGCATTTTCTACATTTCAACCTCTCCACGGTCAGTATACCTCCACAGACAGGACATCTTGCCAAGAGCTCGTTCAAGTTCTCTCCCCTCCTTTAAACCTTTATTTTATCACCATATGTGTTTTAAAATATTTTTCTGGAAGGATGGTGAAAATGAGAAAAAAAGTTTCGTTTTTATTAGCACTGCTGGTTGCTATCGCATTTTCCCTCACATTTAAATGCGCGGTACTTTTGGATCGAGATGTTGGAAGGTTGAATCAAATCATAGCATTGGAGATCATGAGACGCTTGGAGAACATAACATTCGAATTCGTGAATCTGGAATCGGAATTCAGCATAGTATCCCACCTGAAAGCTGGGGATATAGATCTATACGTCGGACTGCCCAGGTTGAACAAGATGACACTCCGATATTCGAACTATCCCGTTTACGCGGTTAATCATGTTATTTATCGAAGGAAGTCCTTCGAGGGAATCGTAGGGGTCTTGAAAGGGACGGAGGAAGAGAGATTGGCAGTTCTCCTCAGAAACACTCAGGGTATAAGGATATACGAAAGCGTGAAAGATCTCGTAAAAGCCTTCAAAAAAGGAGAAGTGGATTCCATCTTTCTGGATTCCATTAGAGGGGAGCACGTTCATGAAGAACTGATGGATTATTATTCTGAATACGTTTTTGGAAAATCCTATCGCTTCGTGGCTTTTTCCAGGGCAATCCCTCTCGAACTCATCAGGCGCATCGACAGGGTCTTGAAATCGATGTACAGGGACAGATCTTTCGAAGAAATCCTGGAATACTCGGGATTCGAATCCAGTGTGATCCCTCCTAATGTGCTCTTGTTCGTCAATTCCGAATGGCCTCCTTACGAGTTCATCGAGAACGGAAAATGGATGGGGATAGATGTGGAGATATTGAGAGAGGTTCTTCAACAGCTCGGATACGAGGTGAGAATAAAGAAATGTCCCTGGCTCAGATGCCTGGGGATGATTAAGAGCCGAAACGCGGATGGTACGTTCTCCGTTGAGAGAACGGCGGAAAGAGAAAAATTCATGTTCTACACCAAAGAGCCCACGGGTGTGGGAAAGGACGTGTTCTTTTACCTCAAAAATCATCGATT
>QNAU01000202.1 GCA_003641545.1 Thermotoga sp. | reverse complement strand
CACCTCCTCCTTTTTTCCATCCTCTCCTTCTTTGATCTGAACCGCTTCGAAATCGCCTGTGAGATTCATGGTCGAGGCTTTTCTGTCGTAGACAAATTTCCTGGATTTCAACTTGAGATCTTCCTTTTCTATCTGCACGAAGTCACGCGAGCCTCCCCTGTATATCTCCTTCTCCCTATCGAAATTGACCTCATCGGCTTTTATGTAAACCTCATCGTCCACTATGTAGATCTCGACGCTTCCCTTCATGGTCCCGATCTTCTTATCCAGCCTGTACTCCAATTCGGTGGATGTCGCGTTCATATTCTCCATGGTAACCCTGACGTTTCCAGATGCCTTGATCAGATTCCAATCGTCGTTCACCTTCTCTATGGTGAGACTGTCCGACCAGAGCTCTATCCCCTCACCCTCCATAACGGCGTGTACGTTGCCGGTGTACTCCACCCTATTCTCCGTTGGAACTGCGTAATCCGCTTTGACGTGTATGGTGGTCGCGATCGAGAAAACCGAGATCAACAACACGACGAATACAATTGTTTTGTTCAAGACACTTCACCTCCTCCGGGCTATTCTACTATAATAACCGACAACGGGAGGGATCGAGTTGAAGAGTCACACAGAATACCTGTATTTCAACACCCCCAAGAGAAAAATGCTCGTGAGGATTACAGACAGGATTCGCGATATCGTCAGAAAAAGCGGAATCAAAGAGGGATTCTGTCTGGTTTCCGCCATGCACATAACCGCTGGCATCATAGTCAACGACGACGAGTCTGGTTTACACGAGGATATATGGGAATGGCTGGAGAAGTTGGCACCGTATCGTGAGGATTACAAGCATCACAGAACTGGAGAAGACAACGGCGATGCTCACTTGAAGAGGATCCTCGTCCATCACCAGGTTGTACTCCCGGTGACGGACGGGGACCTGGACCTGGGACCTTGGGAACAGATATTCTACGCGGAATTCGACGGAATGAGAAATAAGAGGGTCGTTGTCAAAATCATAGGTGAATGATCATCGGGGCACCAAGGCGAGGACTCTGGCAGGACTCCCAGAACCTCCATTTATTGGTAGAGCTCCTATGAAAACGTAAAAACCCTTTGGAGGGAGTTTCCCGAGATTCGCCAGGTTTTCCAGATGAAAACCTCCTCTTTCGAAGAGAGCCGTGTTCGATTTGTATTCCTCGTCGAAACCGGGATCTATACCGTGTGTGTCTATCCCGAGACCCTTGACACCTCTTTTTTCCATGAGGAAAATCACTGCCTCTTCTGAGAAACCGGGAAAGTGCATTCCACCATTCTCGTCGAATCCGAAAAATGCTTTTGGATCTCCCCATTTCTCGTCCCATCCAGTGTAAGCCATAACAAGGGAATTCGATGGTATCCTGCCGTTTTCTTTCTCCCAGTTGAGTACGTCGTTCACCGTCAGAGCGTAATCCGGGTTCGTCCTGCACTTCTGCGATATGTCTATAACGACCGCGGGTATTATCAGTAGATCTGCCGGTATCTCATCCACTGTTTTACCGCCGGATACGAAATGTGCTGGGGCACCGAAATGAGTTCCGGAGTGCTCTCCTATCGAGAATTCGTTCAGGAAATATCCATCCTTTTCCACAGTGGCTATGGGTTTTATCGTGGGTTTTGGGTCACCGGGCCATATCGGTATACCGGGACTTATCACGTGAGTCAGATCTACGACTTCGTAATCCGCACCTATCCAAACTCCCAGAGACACCACCCCGAGTAACAAAACAACACTTAAAGATATTCTCATAAAAGACACCTCCCCGAAAAGGTTTCAGGGAGGTTATCATTTCAGAGATTTCCTGTCAAGTTGTTTTTATCACCAAAGTCTCTTCGTAGCTTCCCATGTCCCTATTTTGTATCCTTCGCCGAGTAGATCTCCACTCATCCGTGTTCCTTGAACTTTCCCTTTCATCTGATAACTGTACAGTGATATGTAGAAGTTCAAAACTATATCACCGCTACTGGAAATCGTTCCGTTCAGGTTCAATTGCTGACCGTTCTGGGTTGTGAGAGTTCCGGTTACCGTATTCCCACTCTGCTGTAAGGTCATCACCAAGTTACCTGTGGTTCCATCGCTGAGGTACCAAACCACATCCCAGGTACCTGTCACCCCTGAAAAGAGCATCGGAAGGCATCCGTTGAGGATCATCACGGACAGAACAACCCCAACTGTGAGAAGGAACTTTCTCATACCATCACCCCCTCGAGTTGATCTAGATTAATTATATCTAAATCCTGGAGAAGTACAAGTTATAATATACCCCAGGTGGTCAGCTACTCCGGGCCAAAGTCCCGGAGCTTGCTCGACTCTCCTGACGGAGAAGAGCATTAGGCTGGCTGACAAGCAGCCCTTTGAGATTCTCCTCTCGGGTCTTTGAAAGTCCTCTAAGCGCTATATTTATCGCTCCTACTATGTCTGCTCGCTCCTGAAAACCACAATTCTGACAAACAAAGCTTTCACCATGGTTAGGCCTGTTCTCTTCAGAAACATATCCACACAGGACACGTCTGCGATGTGTACGATGGATCCACTCTCCTCGTTTGAACCCCGTAATGTATCATAGCTTTGTACGATATCTTGTTCTGTAAAGACGCAAATGGCCATTGCTCCGCTTGACGGCGTGCTTCTTTGTCTTTACCTCGTTATGTGACACGATTTGTGCGTATCTGTGTCAGATCTTCCAGAACAAACCTTGCCTGAGGATGAGACTCAACCAAGGCTTTCGAAATGATATGTAGCACATTCTCGGTAAACCGTTTCTCCCGCCTGCTGAGTTTGAAGCTTTCTCTTGGCAGAGCGGGTGCCTTTGGACATCAGCTCAGAGCGCAGTCTGTGGTAACGTTGTTTCCTGATCTTGAACCCCTCAGTCAGGTCAACGAGATACTTCTTTCCAGCAGTTGAAGCGACAGCCAAGATATGCCTCTCATCAACATCGACGCCAACGATTTCCTTAGGACGTTCCTCTTCAATCTCGAGAGTTATAGGAACTAGGAGGAAGAATGTCTTAGAAGATCGATCGTAGCTAAGGATTGGATCTCCGATTTTGCCTTGACGCAGGTATTCGTAATGCTTGTTCCATCCATAGATGCGTAGCCATTTCAAGCGACCTTGCAGAGTTGAAATGGAGACGTAGATTTCGTTCTTATCTACGAACTTGAAAGATCTAGTTCTGTTGTAGGTGTACTTAGCAATGAGAGACTTGCGTTT
>QNAU01000201.1 GCA_003641545.1 Thermotoga sp. | reverse complement strand
GGAAGTCAGAGGGAGTGAAACGATCAGTCCACCAAGTTTTGGATACCTCTTGGCGACTTCCGATGCCAGAGCTATCAAAGCGGACGATATGAACAACTTCACCATGAATCTCATGGTTCTTCAGCACATAGACCCCCGGGAAGACCCGGGGGTTCCCATCATTTGTAATATCCCTTGGATCTCAGAAATTCGTATATCTCCTGATTTGCCTTCTTCAGCGCGGTTTCCGGATCTATCTCGAGTGCCCAGGCTTTTGCCAAATATGTGTTCAGTATGTCCTTCATCTCTGGATAATCTGGAAGCGCGGGTTCGGCGTATCCCCATTTGTCGAGACCGGGCAGTTTCACACTGAACCTCGGGAATTTCTTCAAGACTTCCGGATCACTCAGTATCGACTTTCTCGGTGGTGAACACCCTGCCATAGCGTATATTTTCGCTCCTTCAGGTGATGCAGTTGCCCAGGCTATGAAGATGAAAGCCTCCTTCTTGTACTTTGAATTCGGATTTATCACGAGCATCTGATCGTGTGCTGAATGTGCCCTTCTTATACCCTCCGGTGTCCACACTCCAGGAACCATGGCTACTCCCATCTTATCCCAAACGAGTGGTGAAGCTTTCTTATCTCTCAACGTTGGATATGCAGCGTCCCATTGAACAGCCATGGCGACCTGTCCAGTTTGAAGAGCACCGAGTATTTCCATATATTCATAGGTGGATATATCCGGTGGAACGAGCCCTTCCCTTATAACCTTCACAACCCATTTCAACGCCTTCATGGCTGGTTCACTATCGAACGCAGGTCTGTCGTACCACCATGTTCCTCCATAGGATCTGAATATCTGATACCAGAACATCGGCAGTGATTCACTCTTTCTGCCATAGAACGCGAGTCCATACATTGTTGGGGAATTCGGATTGTATTTTTTCGTGAATTTCTTGGCAACTTCGTACAATTCTTCCCATGTTTTTGGAGGTTCTGGAATCAGATCCTTCCTGTAGAACAGCAGATACGTGTTCGTATCGGTTGGAAGGGCGTATATCCTTCCCTTATAGGTCACGAGCTTCATGGCTATCGGTAGCCAGTCATTTCTGTCATACGGGAAGAGTGAATCATCGTAATACCAATCCGTTATGTCCAGAGCGAGTCCGCTCTTCCCATAAAGTGCGGTGAATCCACTGAAGGATTCGAGTATATCCGGAGTCTTCGCTCCCGCCATGAGTGTGTTGTTCACATAGGTGTAGTAATCCGCCCTGGTCGCTTCGATTATTCTAACTTTAAAACCGTATTTCTGTGCGAGATGCTTATTCCAGTATTCGACCTGCAATCTGTGACCGTAGGCTTCTGGTCCAGCTCTGCAGAAAAGTGTTACCTCCGGAAGATTGCCCGCACATATGATCACAACCAGAAAGAGACTCAGAAGGATCAAAACGAGTCTTCTCATCAAGCTCACCTCCCACAGGTCATTTTATGGCTCCCATCGTCAAACCTCTGACGAGATATTTCTGAACCAAGAAGGTCATGATTATCATTGGAATCACCGAGATGGTCGATGCGGCACATATTGCACCCCAGTATATGCTATAACCTGTCACGAATCTTGCAGTTCCAACCGTTATGGTCACAGCTCTATCCATCGTCATGAGGAGTGCGAAAAAGAACTCGTTCCATGAGAATATGAAGTTCATTATGAAAACCGCAACTATTCCGGGCATGAGTAAGGGAAAGATGATCCTGTAAAGTATCTGTCCTCTCGTTGCTCCATCTATCATCGCGGATTCCTCCACCGATTTTGGAATCTCCATGAGGAAGGTGTTGAGTATCCAGATCGAGAGCGGAACGGTGAAGGTGAAATAGACCATGACCAAGCCCGGGATTGTGTCTATCAATTTGATCCATTTCAGTATCAGAAAGAGTGGCAAAGCGAAGACCACCGGTGGTGCCATCCTTATGGAAAGTATCCAAAAAGCCACATTTTTCTTCACCTTTCCGAATCTGGATATTCCATAGCTTCCGGGCACCGCAACCGCCAAAGCACCGATGGTTGAGATCAAAGATATCGTGATGCTGTTCAGTATGTATTTCCCGAAAGGGAAAGTTTCGGAGAAAAGCATCTTGTAATTCTCGAGGGTTGGACTGAAGGTGAATTTCAGATTCGGTAGCATTATCTCACCAAGAGGTTTGAATGATGTTACGATAACGAACACCAGCGGAAAGTTGAAGATCAACACGACCACGACAGCTAAGATGTAGAGCCATATCTTGGATTTCCTATTCAACTGCACTCACCTCTCTGAAAAATCGCTTGAAAACCAAGTTGGTGATCACTATGACAACCATGAGTATTATTACGGTGAGTGCAGCCGCTTTGCCGAAATTGTATCTTGTGAACATGAGAAAGTAAGTGTAGAGCGATAGAGTCGTCGTCGCCGTTCCCGGACCCCCTCCGGTTATGACGAATATCTGGTCGAAGGTTTTGAAAGAATCCATCAATCTGAAGATCATTATCACGACGAATGCGGGACGGATGAGTGGAAGAAGTACGTATCTAACCCTCTTCCAATACGTTGCACCGTCTATCATCGCAGCTTCAAAAGGTTCCTTTGGAAGAGCTTGAAGAGCGGAGTAAGTTATCAGGAACACGAAAGATGTCCATTGGAACACATCCACTATGACCATCGCGAGTAAAGCTCTGAATGGTTTGTTCAAGATTTGAAGTTCTATGTTGAACGCACTTCTGAAGAACAGAGGTATAGGACCGTATATGCTGTTGTAGAGTAGTTTGAATATTATTCCATAAACCAAAGGTGCTATCATCATGGGTATGATGAGAAGGATCATGAATAATCTCTGGTATCTATCGAGCGAATCCACGAGCAGTGCTAAGAAGAAGCCAAGTATCATTTCTATGGACACCGAAAGGGCAACGTAGAGCAGTGTCACCCTGAGTGAATCCCAGAATTTGATGTCTTTAAACAGTGATATGTAGTTTCCCAGCCCAACGAATTTCCCGTGGTATATGTTGTAGGCGGTTGATTCGGTGAAACTTATGTAGAGACTGAATATGAACGGGAACAGTGCGACGAAACCTAAGAGTATCACGGAGGGGATGACAAATCTCCAACCCCTGTCATTTCTCACCTCAGATTCACTACCTTTCCCAACCTCGCTGATTCGTAAGCCTTCTCAACCACCCGTGTCGCTTCCAAACCATCCTCCCCAGTTATGAAGAGTTCTTCATC
>QNAU01000200.1 GCA_003641545.1 Thermotoga sp. | reverse complement strand
CAAACCAAAAGTTAAAAGAAGCTGGTTCAAAAGGGGTGCTTTGAGAACCCTACTGATTGTGAGTTTATACAACCCAGCACCGATTGCGAACATCAACGGGACGATCAACACGATGGATACCGTTGGATCCAAACCGAGTGAGGTGAAGAACCAGTAGGAAAGATAAGCACCAAGTGTGAGAAAATCACCGTGCGCGAGATTCAATATTCCGACGATACCAAGTGTCAGCGCAAGTGGTATGGCAACGAGAGCGTAGAGACTTCCCCTCTGAACACCGTAGATGATGGCGTACGGTTTCAATACGAAGAGAATGATGAGAATGATCAGAGTCACCATCAGAGTGATGTTCTTTCTTGGATTATCTTTCATGATTCAATCCCCCAGAATCCGGTTTGAGGAAGATGAGAAAGGAGCTGGGCGTTTGCCCAGCTCTTTCGCAATTCACTTCACCTATCCTCCCACTTTGGGAATGGGTATATGAAATCGGCAGTTTGAACCTCGAAGGGCCAGATGACTTCCTGCTTCCCATTCTGCCATTGCAGGATCTTTTGTTTCGTGAATCCTTGATGCTTTATGATCGCACTCGGTGCTATCTTCAACTTTTCTCCAAGTGGCGAATCATACTCGACCTGCTCCAACGCTTTTATCAATTTTTCCTTCTCCAGGGTGCCGGCTTTCTTTATCCCCTCAACCAAGAAATAGACGTTCGTGTACCCGAGAGGTGCAAAGTATGTTACAGGTTCCTCCTTGAATTCCTTAACGTAAGCGTTGTAGAAATGCTCAGCCACCGGGCTGACCTTGTTCAACGACGGTGCCCACATCCCGTACAGAACGATTCCTTCGGACAGAGGTGATTTCCCAAAATCCGCGGGCCATCCCGGAGGTGCTCCTATGAATATGGGAGGTGCAAAACCAATTTCCTTAGCCTGTGCGACTATCGGGAGTGCATCCGCATCGTATCCAGCCCAGATGAAGACGTCGGGATTCCATTCCTTGGCGTGTCTCAAGACAGCCCTGTAATCCCCTCCACCAAATGCGGCACTCTTGAAGGATTCTCCCTTGAATTCCTTGACGAGACCAACATAGACACCTTTTCCCTTCTTCGCCTGCTCCAGCATCGCGAGGTAAGCCTTGTAAGATGCTGTGCCGAAAGCTCCTTCTTCGTAAGCTAAGAATACTCTGTCGAATTTAACTTGGGGATATTTCTTGAGTATTGCCTTCCAACCTATCGCGTAACTTGCCCCCTGTTGATAATCCCATGGATGGAGGTGGAAATACCAATCGGCATCAGGTCCTATTGCCTGTTCACACAGATGTGATGCAGCTCCTATCCACACGGTTATCTTCTTGTACTTCTTCAGTATTGGTATCTGTGCCAGATGGACACCCGATGACATGCCTCCTATGAAGAAGTCCACCTTATCGATTGTGGCAAGTTTGTTTATCGCAGCTGCTCCCTTTTCCGGTTTCATCTCGTCATCGACTATTATGAGTTCGAGAGGTCTCCCGAGAACTCCACCTGCTTCGTTTATCTCTTTCACTGCGAGTTTCATGGCATTTGCAGCTTGTCTTCCCGTTATATCCCCAAGTGGTAGAACCGCTCCAAGTTTTATGGGTTTCACCTTCGCCACACCGAGGCTGAACAAAAATAACAGGACAAACAAGATGACCAAGAACTTCCTCACTTCACGACACCTCCTGAAATTCGAATTAGAAACCTCCATACTCTTTCATCTCCCAAGAATTCTCCTCACTCGGGTAGAGGTGGAAATTGCCATCACCGAGTAGGTCTTTCAAGAAGGATTCATCTAACTTCCCACCATTTTCTATGAAGGAGCAAATCAACTTGAGTGTTTCGAGTGGATGATCTATGGGGAAACCATGGTCGAACCCAACATCAGGTTCTATGATCAACGCATCAACGTTTGCCCCCGCCTTCTTCAGATCGTATTTGGTGTTTTGAGTCACTTGATCCATCACGACGAGATCTCCTCGCCACTTTGTGTAATCCGTTCTAACTTTCACAAGAAGAACCATCTTGCCTTTGAAGGCGGATATCTTTCCACTTCCTGGGATGACAACTTTACTTCCATCGGAGTTAACATGTTCGATCGTCTCATCCGTGAAGTTGAACATGTGGCAAGCGAAGAGAGATTCAGGCATGTACTGTATGGACAGAACATCCATGAGTGATTCGGTATAAAACGGGTTCTTCATGAAGCTTTCATCCGTTGGTTTCAAGGTCATGGGATCGTATTTCAGGATGTCGTTGAAAACCATCATATCCCAGACGAATTTAACATTCTCAAATGTTCTCTTCTCCCCCTGCCAATCCCTCTGATGGAACTCCATCGCCGATAGCGAATCGACCCAATCTCCCGCCTGGTAAGATTTTCCCGTTTTCGGATCGACACCAGCGTTGTTTGCGGAGAAGAAAACACGTATTCCTCTCGTTCCCATACCTGCGAGGGAAATTATGTAATCATACTTCTCAGGATCAAGGTAAACCATTTCCATCGCAACACCGAACCCCATGGAATACCCAACCAAGGTTATGCCACCCTTGCTGAGTTTTCCATCTTTTTGCACTATTTCGTTGAAATCTTTCGCAAAATCCATCAAGGTTTTTATTTTGTTGTAGTAGGAGGAATTTCCACTACCCCTGTAATCGAAAGCGTAGAAGGTGTATTCATCATTTATCTCATCTATTGATCTCACGAGTGATAACATCGGTTCGAATATCCTTCCAGATGTGTTGTTGCCTGGAAGCAGAATAACCGATTTTGGACCATGACCTGCCACCCTCACGTAGATTCTCTCGCCATTACTCAAATCGACGTGATATCCGTATCCCACCAGGATCACCGCCCCCAAAAGGATGATGATGAGATACACCCAGAATCTCATTTTCATCATCCTCCCACATTCGCATATTTACAATGTCAAACCACCATCAACACCTATAACTTGCCCAGTCACATAACTTGAGTCATCGCTCGCCAGGAACAGATAAACTTTTGCAACTTCCTCGGCTTCCCCCATTCTTCCAAGAGGAGTTCTGCTTAAAACAAAATTTATGATCTTTTCAGGCACTTTCTCGGTCATCGGTGTTTTTATGAAACCTGGGGCAACCGCATTCACCCTTATCTGTGCTCCCTTCCTCGCCAGCTCCTTCGCCCACGTCTTCGTCATCCCTATCACTCCAGCCTTCGTCGCAGAGTAATTCGTCTGCCCTATGTTCCCGTATATCCCAACT
>QNAU01000199.1 GCA_003641545.1 Thermotoga sp. | reverse complement strand
GAAGATGAAGACGAAGAAGAGTGCCCTCAAGAGATTCCGGGTGACGAGAAATGGGAAGATATTGAGGAATCACTCTGGTAAATCCCACTTCAACGCCAAAAAGAGGGGAAACAGGAAAAGAGTGCTCAGAAAGAAGGATCTCGTCAGCCATGCGGATATGAAGAGAGTTAAGAGGATGCTCGGTGTGTGAACAGCATGTGCAGGGAGGTAGGAACACATGAGGATAAAAAGGGCGGTTCATGCGAAGAAGAAGAGAAGAAAATTCCTCAAGGAAGCCAAGGGATACAGGGGAGCATGGAGTAGAAGATACAAACTGGCGAAACAGCAGTATTACAGATCGGGAGAATATGCATACAGGGGTAGGAAAGAAAAGAAGAGGTTCATGCGGAGGTTATGGATAATAAGGATAAACGCCTTTGCGAGACAAAATGGGCTGAGATACAATGAGTTCATGCATGGATTGAAACTGGCAGGAATTCAAATCAACAGGAAGATGCTCGCGGATCTCGCTGTGAATGATCCAGAAACGATGGAAAAATACGTTGAAATAGCCAAGGAATCACTGAACAGAGTATGAAGTTTGAACTTGAGTAGTGGAGGAAGGCTGATATGAGAAGAGTGTACATCACGATGATCCTGACAGCGGTGTTTCTCGGTTTGTTTTTCTTTCTGCGGGCAGTTTTCTCCGGTCATTTGATCGTTGACCCCGTATTAATAAGAATTGGGAATTTCGGTATAAGATGGTACGCAGTCTTGATAGCATCTGGAATAATCCTTGCCTACCTCCTCGGCAGGGAAGAGATGAAACGTGAGGGGGTAAACGAAGATCACGTGGTTGAAGCGCTGTTCTACGGAGTGATAACGGGTGTGGTGTTTGCCAGAGCTTATTACGTCCTTTTCAACTTGGACTACTACCTCAAGAATCCGAAGGAGATATTCATGACCTGGAAGGGTGGAATGGCGATACACGGTGGGATATTCGGTGCCTTCCTCGTTTTGTATCTCTACACAAAGTTTAAGAAAAATGTCAGCTTCACATTTTTGCAGGGACTCGACATCCTTTTCACTTACTTTCCTCTTGGCCAGGCGATAGGAAGATGGGGGAATTTCTTCAATTATGAGGCATTCGGAAAACCCACCGATCTTCCATGGAAGATGTTCGTCCCTTTGAACAGAAGACCAATAGGTTACGAGAAGTTCTCGTATTTTCATCCGACATTCCTTTACGAATCACTCTGGGATCTCATGACTTTTGCCATTCTCTACACATACATCAAGAGGTTTAGGAAGAATTTCGGTGAAGTTTTCGCGCTGTATTTGATCATATACTCCATTGGAAGATACTTCATCGAAGGTTTGAGACTCGACAGTCTTTACTTAGGGAACCTTAGGGTTGCCCAACTTGTCAGTGTTGTATTCATCGTGTTTGGGATACTTCTGTTCACGTATGTTCGAAAAAAAGGCCGTAGAGCAGTTTTTGAAGCTTCCTGAATGCTCTCGCTCTGTGGCTGATTGTGCTTTTCACATCTTCCGGTAGCTCGCCGAAAGTTCGTTCGTATCCCCGCGGTATGAAGATGGGGTCGTATCCGAATCCCTTGTTTCCCCTTATTTCACGCGCGACCGTTCCCTCGATTGAACCGATTGAACCCACCAGAATTTTTTCAAACGGATCGTAGAATACCGCACAGCAGATGAATCTTGCTCTTCTATCGTCCAAATTTCTCATCATCTTCAAAATCCATTTCATCTTCCTCGTGTAATCGAACCCTTCCAAAAATCTGGCGGACATCACACCCGGCAGGGATCCGAGGCTGAGTATCTCGAATCCAGAGTCATCCGCTATGGCTGGAATCGAGAATTTTTCAGCGTAGAACCTCGCCTTCATCATGGCGTTTGTTAGGTAATCTTTCCCTGTTTCCTCTATTTCCAGATCCTTTCCTCCCAAATCCTCAAGGTTGATAAATTCTACACTTAAATTCAATATCTTCCTTATCTCCTCAAATTTGTGGTGATTTCTCGTTGCTATGAGAATCTTCCTCATTCGAATCACTCCTTCTTCACCAAGGAAAAATGGATGTGTTCGCTTTTTCCGATCAACTCCCTGACCCTGCAGTATCTATATTCTATCTCGAGTATCTCATCCATCTTCTTGGCGAGGAAGAATTCGTCGTAAGGTCCAAAAACGACCTTTCCAGCGAGATCCAGCAGTTCGAAACCGTAATCCTCAAGTTTTTTCACATCCTCCACTGTAAAGACTCTTGACATGAAGGTCTTGAAACTGTGGTTCAAATCACCTATTTCCACCATTTTGAGTTTCTCGAGCGAATGAAAATCTCTTAGACTGCCACCGCTCAACATCGAGTTCGCAAAATCATAGAAACTATCGACCGATGCCAAAAGAACACCTGGGCTCTTCAAAACTCTCCTTATCTCCCTCATACTCACATCCAAATTCTCGACGTAGCTCAGGACATCCCCCTGCGCGTTGACAACATCGAAGAAACCAGATTTGAATGGAAGAACCTCGGCTCTGGCATGTAGAATTTGAATCTTATCCTCGAGTTCGTATTCCCTGAGTTTCTTCCTCTGCACGTTCAACATCTCTCGCGATGGATCGACAGCCCAAACTTTGGCTCCTTTGAGCGCGAAGAATATACTCCATCTTCCCGTTCCACTACCCAGATCGAGTACGTTCAAACCATCGTATGAATTAAATCCGATTTTTTTCAAGTCATCTTCTATGAGTTTTTCTGTCAAAAGATGGTACAGTATCCAATAAGGTTCCATATACATGCTGTCGTATATGCTCGCTATATCATCGTAGTATTCCCACGAGTGAGCCAATCTGCTCACCTCCATGGCACCTGACAGATATTTATACAATACTGATGATGCTTCAAGACTCATTATACCCGAATTCTTACCAAATAACTCTGGTAAATCTCTTCATGTCCATCTGTGAAAGGACATAGTGGAAGTGTTGAAGAAGGTGAGGGAGGTATTTTACAATCTGAAAGAGGATGAGAGGGAGTTGAATGAAATCGATGTTCATAGCCATGCTGGGGGAGAAGGGAAAAGAGTTGGAAGGTATTGAGGAGGTGGAGGAGATGTTCGTAGGGATAAGGAGAGGATTTGAGAAAGCTATAAAAGAGGCGGAAGAGGAAGGGATGAAAAAGGGGATAAAGGAGGGAAAAGAAAAAGGGCATTTGGAAGCGAGGAAGGAGGATATACTGGAACTTTTGAGATTGAGATTTGGTG